>NZ_JBQEOE010000020.1:0-33316 GCF_052045105.1 Lysobacter sp. 22409
ATTTTCCGATAAGACATCCTTGTCTTATCGGAAAACGGCGCACGTCCTGTGCGCCGCCCTCCGGGTCTCCACTTGACCGGTAAAGCCGCAAAGCAGATCAAAATCACGGCAACGGCAACGGCAACGGCAACGGCAACGGCAACGGCAACTCCACAGCCCCTTTTCAAAGGGGGCACAAGCGCGGCTCAGTACAAATCGATCGGATCGACGTCCAGCGACCAGCGCACCTTGCGCGCTTCCGGGCAGGCGTAGATCGCCGGCAGGGCGGCATCGAGCGCGGCGTGCAGATGGCGCCGTTCCAGCGCGGTCAGGATCAATTGCGCGCGCTGGTAACCGGCGCGGCGCGGCATCGGCGCCGGCAAGGGGCCGTTGATCTCCAGGGCGGGGCGCTGTCCCGGTGCGGGGCGCCGGCGCGGGTCGGCGAAGGCATCGATCTCGCGCCGTGCCTTGGCCAAGAACGCATTGGCGACGTCGACCTCCTGCGCTTCGGCGCGCAGCAGGGCCATGTGCGCGAACGGCGGAAAATCGGCGGCTTCGCGTTGCGCGAGCTCGGTTTCGGCGAACGCGGCATAGCCGCCGGTCAACAGCGTATGCAGCAGCGGATGCTCGGGATGATGAGTCTGCAACAGCACTTGCCCGAGTTTGTCGGCGCGGCCGGCGCGGCCGGCCACCTGGATCAATAGTTGGGCGAGTTTTTCCGGCGCGCGGAAGTCGGCGCTGAACAAGCCTTCGTCGATGCCGACCACCGCGACCAGGGTCAGGTTCGGCAGGTCGTGGCCCTTGGCGAGCATCTGCGTGCCGACCAGGATGCCGGGCGCGGTGCCGAATTCGGCCAAATGCTGTTCGAGCGCGTCGCGGCGCTGAGTGGTGCCGCGGTCGATGCGGCGCACGGGGTAATCGGGGAAGCGCGCGCTCAGGGACTCTTCGATGCGTTCGGTGCCGGCGCCCTGCGATTGCAGGGCCAGGCCGCCGCAGTCGGGGCAGGCGTTCGGTGCGGGCCGGCGCGTACCGCAGTGGTGGCATTGCAGGCGCCGGCCGCCGCCGTGCACGGTCATCGGCGTGCCTTTGAGCGGGGTGCTGCAACGCGGGCAGTGCGCGGTCCAACCGCAGTCGTGGCACAACAGCACCGGCGCATAGCCGCGCCGGTTCTTGAACACCAACACCTGGCCGCCGGCGTGGAGCGCCTGGGCGATGGCGTCGACCAATTCCGGCGACAGGCCGGCCTCGATCGGGCGCTTGCGCACGTCGACCACCCGCACCTGCGGCGCCTGCGCCTGGCCGGCGCGGCGTTGCAGGCGCAGATGGCCGTAGCGCCCGGCCTGGACGTTGCGCAGCGACTCCAGCGACGGCGTGGCGCTGCCGAGCAGGATCGGTATGTTCAAAGCCTTGGCCCGGACCAGGGCGAAATCGCGGGCGTGGTAACGGATGCCGTCCTGCTGCTTGAAGCTGCCGTCGTGTTCCTCGTCGATCACGATCAGGCCCGGCTGCAGCAGCGGCAGGAACACCGCCGAGCGGGTGCCGACCGCGACCCGCGCTTCGCCGCGCGCGAACGCGGCCCAGGTGCGGGCGCGTTCGCCGTCGGACAGGCCCGAGTGCAGGGCGTGGATCGGCACGCCGAGGCGGGCGCGGAACCGCGCCAGGGTCTGCGGGGTCAGGCCGATCTCCGGCACCAGCACCAGGGCCTGCTTGCCGCGCGCCAGGCAGTCGGCGATCGCGTGCAGGTAGACCTCGGTCTTGCCGCTGCCGGTGACGCCGTCGAGCAGGAAGGGCACGAAGCCGTCGGCGGCCAACACCGTGTCGACGGCGTCCTGCTGTTCCTCGTTGAGCGCCGGCCCCGGGCGCGGCGCCGGCGCACGCGCGCTGGCCGGGACGGCGATGCGCTCGGCCAGATCGCGCTTGGCCAGGGCGCGCGCGGCGCTGCGCCACTCGTCCAGGGCCTCGTCGAGACGGTCCTCGTCCTGGGGGCCGTCCTGCAGCAGGTCGGCGAGGCGGCGCGGGCGGCCGGCGCGCAGGCCTTCGCGGCCGGTGCGGCCGGCCTCGGTCAGGCACCAGGCCCAGGCATGGGTGTCGGGCAGCGGCTCGCCGTGGCGCAGCGGCCCGGGCAGGGCGGTCGCCAGGACCTCGCCGAGCGGGGCATGGGTGTAGCGGGCCAGCCAGCGCAGCGAGTCGAACAGCTCGCCGTGCAGCAGCGGGTCGGCGTCGATCCGGCCCAGGGCGGTCTTGAGTGCGGCCGGGTCGGTCTCGTACTCGGGCGCGCCGACTTCGGCGACCACCCCGACCAGCTCGCGGCGGCCGAACGGTACCCGCACCCGGTGGCCGACCGCGGCGTCGCCGTCGGCCTGGCTCGCAGGCGGCAGATAGTCGAACAGCCGCGGCAACGGCAGCGGCAGGGCGACGCGCCAGACGGTCGACGGCGGTGGAAACAGGGCCTCGGGCATGACGCCAGTCTAGCGACCGGGAACGATCGGCGGCAGCCGAAGGAGTTGCAGGCCATAGCTCGCTATTACGTGACATTAATCACGTAACTTGCGGTATACCAAGGGAAATCCCCCTTATCCACACGGGCTGTGGATAAATCTGTGCATGGCGGGTCGGCAGCGATGCGCGAGAGCGTTGAAATAAGCCCTCGGGTTAGGTTGGTGAAAAAAGTGCCAACGCGGTTATTTGTATATTTATCAGAGCCTTAGCCGTGAAACATGGCTGTCATGCGGTTCTCGCTGCCGGCAAACCGAGGCTTGATGACGTTTCCATTACTGCTGTGCACAACCACTTTTGATCGCAGGCCGCGTCCTGCTTCGCGCTGGCGCGCGTCGGCGCTTTGTCAAGCGGTTTTGCACGCCGCCAGCCTCGCTATGATGGAGCGTATGGTGAAGTCGTTCCGATGAGTTCCAGACCCCCGTCCCCCAGCTCTACCGCCCCCCGGCAAAACGCTCCGGCAGCCCTCTCGGCCTTCCTTCGGGGCGTCGAACGGCGCGGCGCCGTGCTGGCCGAATTGCAGGCCGGCGATGCCGCCGCCGGCGACGCCGCGCTGGCTTCGGCGATGGCCGGTTTCCGCCAGGTCGCTGCCGACGCCTCGCTCAGCGATTGGCCGACCCGGTTCTGGGCGCTGCTGCTGACCCAGCCCGGCCTGCGCCACCGCACCCCGGTCGCGATCGCGGTCGAGGCCACCGACCGTCTCGCCGACCTCGGCAGCGGCCCGCGTGCCGCCCTGTTGCTGCGTCTGGCCGCCGGGCTCGGCGAGGGCGAGGCCGCCGCGGTGCTCGGCGTCGCTCCGGCGACCTATCGCCTGGCCCTGCAACGCGCCCTGCCGCGTCATGCCGACGGCCGCGCCGATCCGCAGGCCTGGCAGCAACTGCGCGAGCAGGTGCACCGCCGCATCAAGACCCTGCCGGCCGAGCGCCTGGCCCGTCTCGGTCAGGTCCGCGAAGCGGCCCTGCAGGGTGTGGCGGTAACCGCCACCGCCGGGGCCCGTGCCGAGGCCGCGCCGCGCTCGCGTCCGCGCTGGCTGATGCCGCTGTTGTGGAGCCTGCTGGCGCTGTGCGTGCTGGCGTTCGCGGCGACCTTCTGGCCGTTCGGCGGGTTCGCCGGCGGCTGGCTCGGCGGCCCCGACGGGGTGCGGGTCAGCCCCTTGCCGGAGGCCGCCGCGCCCGCCCAGCGCTACAGCCACGAGGCCGGGCTGATCGCCCACCGCGATTTCGCCTTGCTCGCCGACCCCGACGGCCAGGCCGCCGCGGCCGAGGTCGACTTCCACAGCTGGCTCGCCGCGCGCGACGCCGGCACCATCCCGCTGCTGGCGCCGGCTCCGGCCGATGCGCCGGTGGCCGCCGAGGCCCCCGCCGGCGCGCCGGCGCCGGGTTCGGAAACCGACGCCCCCGAAAGCGAAGGCCTGGAGAGCAGCGATGCGCCGCAGTGATTCCCCGCGCCGTTGGGTATGCGGCCTGGTCCTGGCTGCCGTGGCGGCGCTGACCCCGGCCGCGGCCCTGCCGCCCGATCTCGGCGAGATCCTGCAGCGCCTGCCGCCGTCGGTACAGGTGCGGCTGCAGGAAAACGCCAAGCGCTGGGCCGGCTGGAGCCCGGATCAACGCCGCGACTTCAACCATCGTGCGGCGCAGTGGGATGCCCTGAGCGTGCAGCAACGCGGCGAGCGCCGCGAACGCTATCTGGCCTGGCAGGTCTTGAGCGCCGAGGAACGCGCCCAGACCCAGGCCGCGGCGGCACGCTACGCGGCCCTGCCGCCCGACCAGCAGCAGGCCTTGCGCGCGCAGTTCGACGCCATCGACCGCAGCGATCGCCGCGGTTGGTTGCTCGGGCCTGCGCTCGGCGCCGACTACCCGGCCCTGCAGCCCTTGCTGGCGCAGATGCCCGAAGCCCAGCACGGCGCCATGCGCGAGGCCTTGCGCGCGATGACGCCGATGCAACGCAAGGACCTGGCGGTGCTGGTCCAGCGCACGCCGCCGCACGACCGCCAACGCCTGCGCAGCGGGCTGCTGGCGACCCCGGCGCCGAACCGCGGCGCCTGGCTCAGCGAAGAACTGCAGCGCTGAGCCTTGTGACGGCGGTGGCGGCGGCAAGCCTTGTTACATCCGCCGTCGCCGCGGCCTGCTAGCGTCGGCGCGACCCTCCGCCAGGCCTGCACGCATGATCGTCGAATACATCCGCTACACCCTCGAACCCGACGCCTGCGCGGCCTTCGAGCGCGATTACGCGCGCGCCGCTCTCGTGCTGGACGCATCAAAGCATTGCCTGGCCTACGAGCTCTCGCGTTGCCTCGACGAACCGCATCGTTATCTGCTGCGGATCGAGTGGGACAGCGCCGAGGGCCATCTGCAGGGCTTCCGCGGCAGTCCGGAGTTCCGCGACTTTCTCGCCGCGATCCGCGGCTACATCGGCGCGATCGAGGAAATGCGGCATTACGCGCCGACGGCGGTGGTCGGGGCGAAGACGGCGATGGCCTGAGCGTCGCGCCGTCGTCGCCGCAACATCAGTGCAACCGCGCAAGCCGCCCGCGAGTCAGCGCTGCAGCGTCCGCAGCACTCGGCGCGAGGCGTTGAAGCGGCCGCCGAAGCGCGCCATGCCGTCGGCGCGCAGCCGTGGCGCATGTTCGCGCAGGTAGTCCTCGAGCGCGGCCCGGTCGCGCAGGCGGTACTGCACGCACAAGCCGACGCGGCCGTCCGGCGCCGAGGGTTCCAGGGTTTCGTGCAAGTCGGCGCCGAGAAAGCCGGGCAGGGCGCAGATCTCGGCGATATGCGCGCGCAGCCACTGCAGATACTCGTCGGCGATGGCGCCGTCGAGGTCGAGCGTGACCTCGTAGACCACCTCGCCGGCGGAATGCGCGCTCACATCCGCACCACGGCGGCCACCGCCAGGATCATCGCGGCGAAGGTCAGCAGGAAGAAATACAGCGTGCCGATCACGCTGTAGCGCAGCAGGGTCACCAGCCAACCGTTGCCGTATACGCGCTTTTGCATGATCAGCAGATAGATCGGCATCCACGCCCACAGCAGGCCGATGCCCCAGCCGCCGATCCAGACGAAGCCCGGCCAGTGCGGAGTAATCGCGCCGCCGAGCAGCATCAAGACGAACATCGCCAGGATCGACAGGCACAGGTAGACGTGGCTGTAGAGCGCGACCGCCAGGTGTTCGAGATAGCCGCGCCCCGAGCCCAGGTAGGCGATCTTCAGCAACAGCGCGAACAGCGGCACCATCAGGAACAGGGCGGTCGGCACCGCGCTGATCAGCGTGTGCACATAGCGCCAGGGTTCCTTGCGCAGGCGCTTGATGTTGGCTTCGCCGCGGCCGACCTGTTTGTTGAGCCAGTCGTTGGCGGCCTTCGGCCACCAGCTCACGGCCAGCGGATTGGTCTGCGCGTTCCAGGCCTTGCCGTTGAACGACAGCGGGTCGCCGATGTCTTCGCAATCGGTCTCGCCGTAGCGCTCCGGATCGGACTTGCGCGCGACCGGGCCTTCGCTGGCCAGCGCATGCAGTTGTTGCAACTGGGCGGCGCGGCAGCCGGCTTCGGCGTTGACCAGACGGATCTTGTTGGCCTGCTCGATCGCCGCGGTGGATTTCGGCGCCAGCTTGGCCAGTCCGGCCTGCAGCGGCGCGATGCGCTCGTCGCGCACCCGTTCGACCTCGGCCAGGGTCTTGGCCGCTTCGAGGGTGCCGCTCTTGGGCACGAACGCGTCGCGCACGCCGGCCGCTTTCTGCTCGGCGACCTGCTTCGCGTCCAGGCCCTGGTCGATGCGCAGTTTCTCGATGCGCTTGTCGGCCTGGCGGTTGATCGTGTTGATCGAAGTGTCGATAGCGTTGCGTGCCTCGGCCGGCACCGCCTGGCTGGCCGCCTGCAGTTCCTTGACCGTGCGCGCGCGCAGCGCTTCGACCTCGACGATGCTGTCGGCGTTCTTGATCTGCTTCTTGCTGTTGCCCAGGCGCACCGTGGTGTTCTGCATGGTGTGCACGTCGAAGCCCTGGGTGCCCTCGTCGATGTGGATCGCGAACTGGGCGACGAAGAAGGTCAGCACCGAGACGATCACGAACAGGCGCAGCGGCGCGACATAGCGAACGCGATGGCCGCCGATGTAGTTGCGGGCGACCCGGCCCGGAGACAGCAGATCGCGCAAAGTGCGGAAAATGCGCCCGTCGAGGTGCCAGAACGACTCGAACACCTCTTCCAGGGCGTGGCCGGCGTGGCGGATCGGGTTGACCACCGACTGGCTGCAGACATGGCAGTAATGCCCCTGCAACAAGGTCTGGCAGTTCTCGCAATGAGTCAGGTCGCCATGGCCGCCGGCGGCCGAAGATGAAGAGTCGGTCATCTGGAATCGATCAGGCTCCCCGGCCTTCACTTTCGAGCGGGTAAGATAGCCGTCCGCCGCGACCCGGCGCCAGCGCCCTAGACCGGATGCGCGGCCGCAGTCGTGCTGTTGGTCCTCTCCCATGTCTGCGTCATCTCCTTCCATCTCCCGCGCCGGTCTGGCCGGGGAGATCCGTACTACCGTCGTCCTGGCCGCGCCGCTCGTCGCCGGCCACGTTTCCACCGGCCTGATCGGCTTCGTCGACAACACCCTCGCCGGCCACCACAGCACCACCACCCTGGCCTCGGTCACCATCGGCACCGCCTTGTGGTGGCTGCCGATGATGGTGCCGATCGGCACCCTGCTGTCGGTGCCGCCCTCGGTATCGCAGCTCGAAGGCGCCGGCCGCCGCGGCGAAATCGGTGGCTTGTTCCGCCAAGCATTGTGGATGGCGGTGCTGCTGAGCGTGTTTTTGTTTGCGTTCCTGACCCTGATCCCGCACGCGCTGGCGGCGATGGGGATCGCGGCGGAGATCATTCCCGGCGCGCGCGACTTCCTGCACGGCATCCGCTGGGGCGTGCCGGCGCTGACCCTGTTCTTCTGCATGCGCTATCTCAGCGAGGGCCTGCACTGGACTCTGCCGACGATGTTGCTCAGCGCCGGCGGCCTGTTGATCCTGCTGCCGCTGGGCTACGTGCTGACCTTCGGCAAGTTCGGTCTGCCGGAAATGGGCGCGGGCGGGCTCGGCATCGCCTCGGCGGCGATGCTGTGGGTGCAGGCGATCGGCTTCTTCCTGGTGCTGCGCAAGGCCAGGCGCTTCGCCGACCTGCGCCTGTTCGAGCGCTTCGACCCGCCGCATTGGCCGACCATCCGCGGCCTGCTCGCGACCGGCCTGCCGATCGGGGTGACGGTGTTGATGGAAGGCAGTCTGTTCATCGTCACCGCCCTGTTGATCGGCCGCCTCGGCGAAGTGCCGGCGTCGGCGCATCAGATCGCGATCAACCTGTCGGCGCTGTGCTTCATGGTGCCGATGGGCCTGGCCGAGGCGACCACGGTGCGGGTCGGCCATTCCCTGGGCCGGCGCGACTACCACGGCGTGCGCAACGCGGCGTTCGCCGGCTATGCGATCGTGGTCGGCACCCAGTTGCTTTCGGGCATCCTGCTGCTGACCGCCAACGATCTGCTGGTGAGCTTCTACACCGCCGACGCCGCGGTCGCGACCCTGGCCGCCTCGCTGCTGCTGTACGCCGCCGCGTTCCAGTTCCCCGATGGCATCCAGGTGCTGTCGGCCGGCGCGCTGCGCGGGCTCAAGGACACCCGCAGGCCGATGATCCTGGCCGCTCTGGCCTATTGGGGCGTCGGCATGCCGGTCGGCGCCGGCCTCGGCCTGGGCCTGGGCTGGGGCCCGAAGGGCATGTGGATCGGCCTGATCGCCGGCCTGACCGTGGCCTCGGTGCTGCTGTGCACGCGCTTCATGCGCTCCAGCGAGCCCGAGCGCCTGGCCCGGCGCATGGCCGAGGAGTCGCCGCACGAGGTCGATCCGCGCGAGACCGGTTGCACCCGCGAAGCCTGAACGACGGCTGCGCTAAAAGCCCATTACCGCTTGAAAATCTGCGTTACGAATGGCGGATGAAACCCGACACCGCGCCGGGTTAGTCTGCGCCTGTACACATGGAGCCTGTGCAATGAACGATACCGCCCCGCGTCGCGGCCCCTTGGCCCGTTTCTTCGTCGGCGCCTGGGACACGATGAACTTCACCCGCCGGTTGATCTTCAACCTGGTGTTCTTCGGTTTCCTGTTCTTCTTTCTGCTGGCCGTGGTCTTCGGCGGTCGGGCACAGCCTCTGCTGGATCGCACCACCCTGGTGATCGCGCCGGAAGGCGCGCTGGTCGAGCAATACAGCAGCGACCCGGCCTCGCGCGCGCTCGGCCGCATCTTCGGCGACAAGAACGAGGAAGTGCAGCTGCGCGACCTGTTGCGCGCGCTGGACGCGGCCAAGGACGACAAGCGCATCGAGCGCGTCGTGCTGCGCCTGGACAAGCTGCAGACCTCGGGCATGGCCTCGATGCGCGAGCTGTCCGAAGCGGTCGCGCGCCTGAAGGCGAGCAAGAAGGAAGTCATCGCCTTCTCCGAGAGCATGGACCAGAAGCAGTACCTGATCGCGGCGCAGGCCAACGAGGTCTTCCTAGACCCGATGGGCGGGCTGCTGATCGAAGGCCTCGGCCGCTATCGCCAGTACTACCGCGAAGGCCTGCAGGACAAGCTCGGCGTCGACGTGCACCTGTTCCGCGTCGGCGAGTTCAAGTCGGCCGCCGAACCCTACATCCTCGACGCCGCCTCGGAAGAGTCCAAGACCGCCGACCTGTTCTGGATGAACGATCTGTGGTCGCGCTACCTCGGCGACGTCGCCAAGGCGCGCAAGCTCGATCCGGCCCAGCTCGCCGCCGGCATCGACGAATTGCCGCAGCGCCTGGCCGCGGTCAAGGGCGACCTGGGCAAGTACGCGGTGCAGCAGAAGCTGGTCGACGGCCTGAAGACGCGCGAGGAAGTCGACACTCTGCTGACCAAGCGCGGCGTCGCCGACGAAGACGCCGACGGCGGCTTCCGTCAGATTTCGTTCGAGGCCTATGTCGCCGGCCTCGACCGCGTGGTCAATCCGGCCGACACCCGTCCGCAGGTCGCCATCGTCGTCGCCGAAGGCGAGATCTCCGGCGGCGAGCAGCCGCCGGGCACGATCGGCGGCGTCTCCACCGCGGCCCTGCTGCGCGAGGCGCGCGACGACGATCACGTCAAGGCGCTGGTGCTGCGGGTGGATTCGCCCGGCGGCGAGGTGTTCGCCTCCGAGCAGATCCGCCGCGAGATCGTCGCCCTCAAGGCGGCCGGCAAGCCGGTGGTGGTGTCGATGGGCGACCTCGCCGCTTCCGGCGGTTACTGGATCTCGATGAACGCCGACAAGATCTACGCCGATCCCTCGACCATCACCGGTTCGATCGGCATCTTCGGCATGATCCCGACCGTGCCGCGCGCGCTCGAGAAGATCGGCGTGCACACCGACGGCGTCGGCACCACCCGCCTGGCCGGCGCCTTCGACATCACCCGTCCGCTGTCGCCGGAAGTCGGCGCGGTGATCCAGAACGTCATCGACAAGGGCTATGCCGATTTCACCGGTCGCGTCGCCACGGCGCGCAAGCGCCCGGTCGCCGACATCGATGCGGTTGCGCGCGGCCGCGTCTGGAGCGGCGCGCAAGCCAAGGAGCGCGGTTTGGTCGATGCCCTCGGCGGCCTGCCCGAAGCGATCGCCGACGTCGCCGCCCGCGCCAAGCTCGGCAAGGTCGAGGACTACCGCGTGCGTTACGTCGAGAAGATGCCGACCCCGTTCGAGCGTTTCTTCGCCGGCTTCGCCCAGAGCCGGGCCGGGGCGGCGTTGCTCGGCCAGTCCGATTTCGCCCGTGGTCTGCTGAGCGAGGCGATGCCGCAGGCGGCCGCCGACCTGCGCTTCCTGCAAAGCTCGGTCAAGCCGACCAGCGGCGTGCCGATCAAGGCGCTGGCCTACTGCTTCTGCGAGCTCTGAGCCGGGTTCGCCCCGCTCGCCGAGTCAACCAAACGGGCCGCATCGCGGCCCGTTTTTTTTGCGCCCGGCGCCGGCTCAGCCGCCGGCGGCTTCGATCGCCGCGCGCTGCTGCTGCGCGGCTTCGTCGACCGCGGCCTCGGTCGACTTCGCCTGTTCGATCGGTTGCTGGATCGCATCGCGCAGCTGCGTCGCCTGCGGTTCGACCGGACGCTCCTTGTCCGGCGGTTGCGGCTTGGAGCAGGCCGCCAGCGCACACAGCAGCGCGGCGGTCGCCAGGGATGAGGCTATCGGTACGGTCCGGTGAGGCGTCATGGCGGGCGTCCTGGGTCGGCGAACGCCGTTATGCTACGCCCGTCGCGCAGCTCGCGCGTCGATCCGAGACTGGTTGGAGGACGGCATGGACCCGAAACGTTGGCGATTGGACGGACAGCTCGCGCTGGTGACCGGCGGCAGCGCCGGGATCGGCCGCGCGATCGCCCGCGAACTGCTCGGTTTCGGCGCCGACGTGCTGCTGGCGGCGCGCGACGCCGCGGCGCTGGAATCGGCGCGGGCCGAGCTGCTCGAGGACTTTCCCGAACGCGAGGTGCAAGGCTTCGTCGCCGACGTCGCCGACGACGAGCAGCGCCGCGAGCTGCTCGACTGGGTCGAGGATTTCGGCGAAGGCCTGCACATCCTGGTCAATAACGCCGGCGGCAACCGCAGCAAGCCGACCAACGACTACACCGAGGACGAGTGGCGGCAGATCTTCGAGATCAACCTGTTCTCGGCCTTCGAGCTGTCGCGCTATGCGCACGCCCTGCTGACCCGCCACGCCTCGTCGAGCATCGTCAACATCGGCAGCGTGTCGGGCAACCTGCACGTGCGCACCGGCGCGCCCTACGGCATGAGCAAGGCGGCGATGCACCAGATGACCCGCAACCTCGCGGTCGAATGGGCCGAGGACGGCATCCGCGTCAACGCGGTCGCGCCGTGGTACATCCGCACCCGCCGCACCTCCGACAAGCTCGCCGACCCGGATTATCTCGACGAGGTGCTGCTGCGCACGCCGCTGGGCCGGATCGGCGAAGCCGAGGAAGTGGCCGCCGCGGTCGCCTTCCTGTGCCTGCCGGCGGCGGGCTACATCACCGGCGAATGCATCGCGGTGGACGGCGGCTTCCAGCGTTACGGTTTCTGAACCCGGCGGCGCCGGTCGCGCCGAAAGATGCGGCCGGGCGAGCCTGCCCGCGCCCCGTTGCTGGGCGCGGTTTGGCAGTTGCGCATGAGCGGCGGGCGTATACTTCGGGCATGCGCGTTTCGCTGACCATCGTCGCTGCCGACGGGGCCGAACTTCCGGCCGGCAGCCCCGTGCGGGTGCAGTTGCGCGACACCTCGTTCGAGGACGCACCGGCGCGCACCCTGCAGGAATGGCAGGCGGTCGTGCCCGAGCACGCCAAGGCCGTGCCGCTGAGCATCGAGATCGATACCAGCGCCGACGAAGCCACCTTTTGGGTCCACGTCGATCGCGACGGCGACCGCCGAGTCACCGTCGGCGACTACATCACCACCCGTGCCTACCCGCTGCGCACCGCCTCCGCCGAGATGACCCTGGTCGTCAGCCGCATCGACTGAGCTCCGGCCAGCCATTCGGCCACCGCGCGCCCGATCGGCTGCCCGGTGCGCTGTTCGATGAAGAGGAATTCGCCGGCGGTGTTGATCTCGAAGAAGTAGTACTCGCCCTGCGGGGTGAGGCGCAGGTCGATCGCGCCGTACTCCAGGCCCAGCCGTTGCATCAGCGCCAGCAGCCGTTGCCGCAGCGGCAACGGCAGCGCGTGCTCGCGCACCGTCGCCGCGCCGAGGTTGGGACGGAAATCGATCGAACCCGGCACCGGGTCGAGCTTGATCTCGGCCGGGAACAAGCGCCCGCCGACCGCGGTGACGCGGATGTCGGCCGCGGCCGGCACGAACTCCTGGAAGATCACCGGCGCCAGCCTGACCGTGTCCAGGTGGGCGAGGTCGTCCTCGCCGAGCAGGCGCGTCTCGCGCCACACCGCATGGGTGCACGAGAAGGTCTTGTGCACGGTCGCGCCGGGCCCCAGCGCGTGCACGAACTCGCGCACGCGCTGCGGGTCGGAACTGATCAGGGTGCGCGGCACCTTGAAGCCGAGTTCGGCGGCGATGCGCAACTGCGCGGCCTTGCGCGAGGCGGCATCGTCGCGGCCGGGCTCGTTCATCCAGCGCGCGTCGCCGAGCAGACGCCACAGGCCGTTGAGCGCCTCGTTCCATTCGTTGGCGGTGAACAGGTGCGCCTGCGCATCGGTGACCGAAGACAGGTCGGGCGCCTGCGGCCGGCGCCACCACACCGAGCCCACCTCGTCGAGCGCATGGCGTTCGCCGCCGGCGCGCGCATAGTCGATGCGCGGACGCGCGCCGTCGGCGTAATCGATCGAGAGCGTGGCGCGATCCGGAAACTCGGCCAGATCGAACAGCAATGCCGGTCGCTCCATCGCCTGCAGATGGTCGAGCACGCAACGGGCATGGGCATCGGCTTGGTGCGAAATCAGCAGGATCACGGCACGCTCTCCCGGTCAGCCGTTGCCGCCGCCGGCGCCGGATTGGGCCAGTTGGGCGAGTACCGCGGCGGTTTCGTCGTATTGCGACTGCAGCGCGGCCCGGGCCATGTCGGCGCGGGCGAGTTCTTCGGCGAGCTGCTGCAACTGGGCATCGAGCGCGGCCACGGTGTCGGCGTTCTCGTCGCCGACGTCGCCGGCCGAGGTCGCCATCGCGAACGGCAAGGCGCCGCGCGCGGCCGGATTGACCAGCAGCGGCGGACGTCCCGGCAGGGTCAGGTTTTCGGCGATGGTCGGCCCCGGGTCGAAGATGCCTTCCTTGCGCGTGTCGGTGACCTGCTCCTTGATCGTGTCGGTGATGATGTCCTTGCGGATTTCCTTGAGGGTGTCGCTGAGCTTGTCGCGCACCGCTTCCTTGATGCGTTCCTTGAGCGTGTCGGTGGGCGATTCCTTGATCGTGGTCAGCGGGCAGAACGAATTGACCGCGGCGATGTCGCCGGCCGACAGGCTGCTGCGCTGGCCGATCACCGTGCCCGGCGGCACCGCGCCGATCGGCACGATGGTGTCCTTGCCGTTGGACGAGAACGCGTTGCGCGGGTAATGCATGATCGAGCCGTAGTCGTAGCTGCCGATGTCGTCGCCGTCGCTGATGTGCTGGTTGAAATTGTGCTCGTAGCCGGCGGTGATGTTGGCCCACTGGATGCTCACGAACGAATCGCGGTCCTCGCGGCTCTGCTCGTGCCACAGGCCGACGACGTGGCCGATCTCGTGGATGGTGTTGCCGAGGCTGCAACTGCTGGCGAGGTTGACGAATTGCTGGCCGCCGCGCCGGCCGACCTGGGCCGAGCAGCCGCTGCCGGGGCGGAAGGTCACGTAATCGGCTTCGGTGGTGCGCAGGATAAAGCGGAAGCGAGTCTTGGCTTCCCAATGCGCGATCGCATCGGTGACGCGAGCCGTGTTGGGCAACGCCGGGTCGATGGTGTAGGGGATCCTGCAGCCGGGCCAGCGGAACTGCGAGCCGCTGATCGCCACGGCCATCGCCACGCCCGAAGTGGATTCGGAGCGCAGCATGTCCGAGATGCGTTCGACCTCCTCGACCGTGCCGAGCACGATGTCGCCTTCGAACATCGCCATGCCGTCGATTTCGACGTACTGCACGGCCTTCGCGCGGAAGGTCTCGCCGCGGATCAACGCGGTGCGCACGGTGCCGCCGCCGCGGAATTCGCCTTGTTTGGCCGGCTTGGCTTTATCGCCGGCGGTGCCTTTCCTGGTTGCCATCTGCCGTCTCCTGTCGCCGTCGCGGTGACACGGGCGCGGGCCCGTGCCGGCGAAGGCGCAGGACGCCGCGTGTCCGTCGCCGCGGCGGCGGGCTTCGGGCCGTGGGTGGCGCGCGATGGCGCGCCGATGCCTCGGCGATTGCTGATGTGGACTAGCGGCATGCGTGCGGCGGCCAGGGCCTGGCCGCGGCGGGCGATCGCGTACGACGCTTGCGCCAAAGAGGCTGCGATCGACGCGTGGGTGCGCTCGGCGCACTCGGCGTGTCGATGGCCGAGCGCGCGAACGAGTTCGCATGTCCGTTCGAGTGGGATGCCGGCCCGTGCTTGGCGTCGTCCACCGTGGTCCAGCGCGTCGTGTCCCTCGACGAGGCGGGGCCGTCCTCGCTGCGGCGGCTCCAGCTATAGGAACGCGCCTGCGGTGCGCGGCCGGACAGATCCGATCGCGTTTATGTGCGCTGTGTCGGCGATCAGGCGATGCCGGTGCAGCTCGGCCGGCGCGGCTCAGCGGCCGCAGGTGCTCTCGGTGACGATGCGCTGGATGCGCGCGACTTCGGCGGCGGAGGCGTCGCGGCTGTCGCTGCGACCGAAACGCAAAGCCGATTCGGCTTCGCGCAGGCGCTGCTTCCAGTTTTCGCACAGCGCTTCGTCGGGCAGGCGCTGGCATTGGTCGTCGACCATCTGGCAGGCCACGCCGGCGCCGGAGGCGGTGGTGCCCAGGCCGGTGGTCTGCAGCGCCGCACAGCGCTGCGGCGGACGGCCGTCGTCGCTGAGGTAGCGGCCGTTATCGTAGGTGCGGCATTCGAACAGCACCGGCGGCGGCAGGCGGTCGCCGTCGGCGATGGTGGATTTGGGGGCGGCCGGCTTGGCCGCCGGCGGCCGGCTGACCGAAGGCAGTTGCGAGGACACCGGCGGGTGCGGCGGCGGGGCGTTGGCCGGTGCGATCGGCGGCACCGGCGAGGTGATGAACAACGGCGGCGCCGCGCTCGACGGCGCCGAATCGATGACGCGCTTGTCCTGCGTGCTGCCTTTCGGGCACGGCGTGTTGTTCTGCACGGTCAACTGGCCGAGGGCGTCGGTGCAGCGGTAGATCACGACCTTGCCGGGCTGGGCGGAAACGCCGGCACAGGCCAGCAACAGGACGGACAAGCACCACCACACACGCATCAGTAAGCTCCGCAATCGGCGTTCAGGCGCGCATCGATGCCGCGCTGTTCTTGGGTGATCTGGGCGCGCTCGCTCTGCAGCGCGCTGTTGTAGCGGCGGTCGCCTTCGTAGCGGCGGTCGCGCAGACGGCTGCAGACTTCCTGCTGCGGCAGTTGCTGGCATTCGTCGCGCACCAGCTGGCTGCCGTAGTAGACGCCGTAACCGTAATCGTAGCCGCCGGAATAATACCCGCCGGAGCGCGCGGTGCCGGCGTAGGCGACGTTGCCGTGGCGGCCGGCGATGGCGATGCGCGCGCCCGGATCGCCCAGGCGCGGGGTCGGCGCACCGATGCGGCCGCCGAGCGAGGTACGGTTGTTATAGACCGGCACGCCGTAGCCCAGGTCGACGATCGGCATCATGCGCGGATTGCCGTCGCCGTTGTTGCTGGTGTAGCTGCTGCCGTCCGGGCGGACGCATTCGTACATCGGCTGCGGCGTGTGCACGATCAAGCGCTGCGGCCGGCGTTCGGAGGCGACCGGCGCCGGTGCGGCGACAGCGGTGTCGAGCGGGCGCGGCGGCGGGTCGACCGGCCGCATCATGGTCATCGTCTGCTGACGCTGGCCGCCGGTGCATGGCGTATCGCGCAGGCTGATGTGGCCGTGCTCGTCGGTGCAGCGGTAGATCAATACCTCGGCGGCGTGGGCGCTGCCGGCCAGCGCGCCAGCGCACAACCAGGCTGCGAGCGCGCTTGGCAAGAGCAGGCTCGGCAAGAGCGCGGCCGGTACGAGGCGGAGGCGGCGGGCACGGGACATGCGCGCATCTTGCGCTTCCGCTGCGTTACGGGAAAGTCGAATCCGCGGCCGAGCTGGCGTGTGGTGAGTACCCGATGGCGAGGCGTTCGGCAGCGGAGCGGGACGCGGCCGGGGCACGGGCCGGTGCCAGTTCAGCCGTGCACGGTCAGCTGCGCATGTTCAGCCCCGCACGACCTCGCCGCTGAGCGCCACCCGGATCGCGGTCGGCGCGGCCAGGCCGCCGGTCTCGCCCTCGCAGACGCCGTCGCTGAGCGCGAGCAGGGCCGGGTCGAGTTCGCCGCGGCGGAACGCCGGCGGATGGCCGGCGAGGTTGGCGCTGGTCGAGACCAGGGCGTGGCCGAAGGCCTCGCACAGGGCACGCGCCTGCGGGTGCGCGGTCACCCGCACCGCGACGCTGCGATGGGCTCCGCTGATCCACGACGGCAGCGCCGCGGTCGCCGGCACCGCCCAGGTATGCGGCCCCGGCCAACTGGCGAGCACGGCCTCGCGGCGCGGCGCCGGCAGGGCGTCCCAGTCGACCCAGGCATCGAGTTGGGCGATCGACGCGGCGATCAGGATCACCCCCTTGTCGACCGGCCGCCGCTTGATCGTCAGCAGGCGATGCACCGCGGCTTCGTCGCGCGGATCGCAACCGATGCCCCAGACCGCTTCGGTCGGGTACACCACGACGCCACCGCGTGCGAGCGCGGCGGCGGCATCGGCGATGGACAGGGCAGGGGCGGGCATGACGGCTCCGGGCGGTGGCAACCGCGAGTGTCGCATGCACGCGCGAGGCCGCTCCAGGGAGCGGCCTCGCAGGCGGCCGGGCCGTTCAAGCCACGACGACCGCAAAGCTTCCGTCCGTTCGAGCGGACGGATCAGTGGCCGTGGTGGGCGTGTTCGTCGGCGTAGGGTTGGGCCGACTCGGGCAGGCGCACGTCGAAGGCGTAAGAGCGGTTGCCGGTCAGCCAGACGTGGTTGCCGGCGCTGCCGGACTTGGCCTGGATCAGCTCGGCGCCGCGCTTCTCGCCGATGCGGGCGAAACGCGAACGCGCGTTGACCTCGTCGCCGACCCGGCGCGGCCAGTCGATCACCGAGGTCTCGCCGGCGCGCAGCACGGTCTCGACCTTCTCGGCGTCGGAACCGTCGGCGTTGAACACGCGCAAGGTGACCGTGGTGCCGACCGGATAGTCGTTGGCGACGTTGAGGTTGCCGGCATCGCGCCAGGCCGAGTTGCGCTCGGCCAGCGCGTTGCTGAAGTTGACGTCCATGCAGGTGTAGAAAGCTTCGGTCGAGTCCGAGCGCTGCCAGGTGTTGTAGATCACGTGGCGGCCGGTGCGGTTCGGCAGGGTGCAGGTGATGTGGTAGTTGTTGCCGCTCGACAGCGGCACCTTCGCGCTCTTGCAGAACTGCTGCATGCTGCTCCACTGCAGCGCGGTGCTCGGGTTCCAGCCCTGCGGCGTGACATAGAACGTCCATTCCTTGGTCGCGTGCGGTGCGGTCGCATAGAAGGTGAAGGTGTGGCTGGCGCCGGAACGCAGCGTGGTGGCCTGCCAGTCGCTGCGCAGCACGTCGAGGCCGCGGAAGGTCGGGTTGCCGCCGCTGCACAGCTTGCCGTTGGGCACCACCGCCTGGTGGTTGCTGTTGGCGTTGGCCTGGTTGATGCCGTTCCAGTCGTAGAACAGCTGCGGTCCGGCGACCGCCCAGGCGGCGCGGCAGGCCGGGTCGGCCGGGTTCTCTTTATTGCCGAGATAGCACTTGTAGATCCGGCTTTGCGGATTGACGAAGGTGCCGTGCGCCCAGACGGCGGACACGGGCGACAGCGCTGCGCACAAGGCGGCGCCGGATACGAGGAGAGAGGTGCGGGCAATGCGGTTCATGGCGACTCCTGTCGTCGGGATAGGTGAAAGACACCCCCCAACAACTTCGGTCGTCCATCGATCAGCGCGATTTCGATCGCGTCTTGAATGCGCACGATCCTAGACGGCGCTTCGGCGCGAATCTGTGCGTGCGGTCGCCATGCGAGGAGACGCCGGCGCATGGAACGGCGGCGGAAAGCCCGAAAGCGGGCTTTCCGTCACGCCGTGCGGCCGCCTCAGGCGACCGCTTTCTTCACGACTTTCTTGGCCGCCTTCTTGGTCGCGGTCTTCTTGGCGACCTTCTTGACGGCTTTCTTCGCCGCTTTCTTGGCCGGCGCTTTCTTGGTCGCGGCCTTCTTCACGGCTTTCTCGGCCGGCGCCTTCTCGGCGACCGCTTTCTTGGCCGCGGCGGTCTTCTTGGCCGCCTTCTTGGCCGGTTCCTTCTTCGCCGCGCCCTTCTTGCCGAAGCGGCCGCGCATCGGCTTGCCGGTTTCTTCCATCAGCTTGACCACTTCCTCCAGGGTCAGCGAGGCCGGCTCGCGATCCTTCGGGATGCGGCCGTTGAGCTTGCCGTCGCTGATGTAGGGGCCGAAGCGGCCGTTGAGGACCTGGATGTCGCTGCCCTCGAACTCCTTGATGATGCGGTTGCGGGCGATCTCTTCCTTCTCTTCGATCAGGAACACCGCGCGCGCCAGGTCGATCGTGTAGGGGTCGTCTTCCTTCTTCAGCGAGGCGTACACGCTGCCGCGCTTGGCGAAGGGGCCGAAGCGGCCGACGCCGACGCTGACTTCCTCGTCCTTGTCCAGGCCGAGCTTGCGCGGCAGCTTGAACAGTTCGAGCGATTCCTCCAGCGAGATCGTGTGCATGCTCTGGCCGGGACGCAGGGACGCGAAGGTCGGCTTGTCCTCGTCCTCGGCGGTGCCGATCTGCGCGTACGGCCCGTAACGGCCCAGGCGCACGCTGACCGGTTTGCCGCTCTTGGGGTCGGTGCCGAGTTCGCGCGCGCCGGTGGCTTCGCTGCGGTCGACCGATTCCTTCTTCTCTTCGACGAGCTTCTTGAACGGCCCCCAGAAGCGCTCCATCAGCGGCACCCACTCTTCCTCGCCGCGCGACACCGCATCGAGCTCGTCCTCGAGCTTGGCGGTGAAGTCGTAGTCGACGTACTGAGTGAAGTGGCCGGACAGGAACTTCGACACCGCGCGGCCGACGTCGGTCGGACGGAAGCGGCGGCTGTCGAGTTCGACGTACTTGCGGAACAGCAGGGTCTGGATGATCGAGGCGTAGGTCGAGGGGCGGCCGATGCCGTATTCCTCGAGCGTCTTGACCAGCGAGGCTTCCGAGAAGCGCGGCGGCGGCTCGGTGAAGTGCTGGTCGGCGTGGATGCGGTCGAGCGGGATGCGGTCGCCGGTCTTCATCAGCGGCAGCTTGCGGCCTTCGTCCTCGTCCTCGGCGGCCTTGGCGTCCTTGCCTTCCTCGTACACGGCGAGGAAGCCCGGATCGATCACGGTCGTGCCGGAGGCGCGGAAGCTGTGCTCGGAGCCGGCGGCGAGATCGACGCTGACCGTGTTGAGCGTGGCCGGCACCATCTGCGAGGCGACGGCGCGCTTCCAGATCAGCTCGTACAGACGGCGGCCGTCGTCGTCGAGGAAGCGCGAGACCTGCGACGGCGTGCGCAATGCCGAGGTCGGGCGGATCGCTTCGTGCGCTTCCTGGGCGTTCTTGGACTTGGTCTGGTAGGTGTTCGGCTTGTCCGGCAGGGCCTTGGTGCCGAAGTCGCGGGCGATCACGTCGCGGATCTCGGCGACGGCTTCCTGCGACAGGCTGACCGAGTCGGTACGCATGTAGCTGATCAGGCCGACCGTGCCCTCGTCGCCGAGCGCCATGCCCTCGTACAGCTTCTGCGCCACGCGCATGGTGCGCGAGGTGGTGAAGCCGAGCTTGCGCGAGGCTTCCTGCTGCAGGGTCGAGGTGGTGAACGGCGCGGCCGGGCGGCGCTTGCGTTCCTTGCTGGTGACGTCGGTGACGTGCAGGGCGCCGTTGGCGGCCGCGACGATCCGCTTACGCGCGCTTTCGGCGGTTTCGCCATCGGTGATGGTGAACTGCTCGAACTTCTTGCCGTCGAATTTATTGAGCTTGGCGGTGAACGACTGCTGCGGATGCGCGCACTCGGCCTCGATGCTCCAGTACTCGCGGGCGACGAAGGCTTCGATCTCTTCCTCGCGCTCGACGATCATGCGCAGCGCCGGCGATTGCACGCGGCCGGCCGACAGGCCGCGCTGGACCTTGCGCCACAGCACCGGCGAGAGGTTGAAGCCGACCAGGTAGTCGAGCGCGCGACGCGCCTGCTGCGCATCGACCAGGTCGCTGGCGATGGCGCGCGGGTGGCTCATCGCCTCCTTGATCGCGCGCGGAGTGATTTCGGTGAACACCACGCGCTGCAGCGGCTTGCCTTCGAGCAGGCCGCGCTCGCGCAGGATCTCGCCGATGTGCCAGCTGATCGCCTCGCCCTCGCGATCCGGGTCGGTCGCCAGGAACAGGTTGTCGGCGCTCTTGGCGGCCTTGGCGATCGCGTCTACGTGTTTCTCGTTCTTCTCGATGACGGCGTAGTCCATCGCGAAGTGGTTGTCGGGATCGACCGCGCCCTCTTTGGGCACCAGGTCGCGGACATGGCCGTAGGAGGCCAGGACGGTGAAGTCCTTGCCGAGGTACTTGTTGATCGTCTTGGCCTTGGCGGGCGACTCGACGATGAGGAGGTTCTTGGCCATGGGTACTCCGCAGGCCCGGTGCGGGCGCTGCACGGCAGCGGTGCCTCGTGAGGCAGGGGTTAAGAAGGCGACGCCCGCAGCGTTCGGCTGCGGGCGTTCAGGTTTCCTTTTTCTAGTGGAATCATGAGCCGGCCGCAGCTGTCAAGCGCGGCCTGCCGGAAACGCCAATAAATTGGCACTGAAACACTTGAAGAGGGCGTGATGGCGTACAGCCTGTTCAGCTTACAGAGCGTTGCGGCTCAGTTCCCGAACATCGGTAGCAACGCCATCGCGAGCACGACGCCGACATAGAGTAGCCATAGCAGGCCGCCCAGTACGAGCACCACGATCGCGACCGGCCCCAGATCGCGGCGCTGCATCTCCGGACGCCCGGTGTAGGCCCAGCGATCGACCACCTGGGTCTTGGCCAGGATGTCGTGCAGGCCGCGCTTGCGGTCGGTGAAGGCGATCATCAGGAAGCCGACGCACAGGCTCAGGTAGGACAGCAGGCTCGACGCCCAGCGGCCGAGCGCGCGCATCCGGGTCAGGCGGCGGCCTTCGGCATCGACGACCTTGATCCCGACCGCGAGCTTGCCGAGCGTGGCCTGCATCGACGAGGACTCGAAGCCGACGTAATAGGCCGCGCTGATCAGGCCGATGCAGGTGTAGACCACGCCCATCAGCACCGCGATGGCGACGCCGGGGTTCTCCAGCCAGGTCGCCGAGGACAGCCCCGAGGCCGACGACATGCCGAACCCGATCAAACCGACGGTCAGGACCATGCTGACGGCGTAGTAGGCGATGCCGACCAGCAGCGAGTCGATCATGTAGGCGGCCAGGCGCTTCCAGAAGCCGACATGGACGACCTCGAAGCCGTGGACGACGGTGGTGTCGTCGGCGACGCCTGCGCGCGGCGCGGCATAGGGCGAATCGGATTCGACCGCGGCGCCGCTGCCGTCGTAGGCCGGTGCGGCAGGCGCCAAAGGGGCGATCGCGGCTGTCGCCGGCGCGGCGCTCACGCTGGCCGCGGCGTGGGCCGGGGGATCGGCGACCGGGCTGTCGGCCGTAACCGCCGCTGCGCCGGGTTGGGCTTGCTGCGGCCGCTCGGGCTCGGCCGCGAAGCCGGGCTCGGCGACCAGTTCATGGGCGAGTTCGCGCCAGGGACGCCACTGCGTCAAACCGTCGCGCCAGACCAGGGTGTCGGGGCCCAGCTCGCCGCTGCGGTGACGTGCGGCCATGTCGGCGCCGTCGAGCGGCCCGTGCTGGTTGCGCTCGTTGTCGCTGTAGTACCACTGGCTCATCGCGAATCTTGGTCCTGTCTAGGGGGCGGTTCTACTGGGTCGGGNTCGCCGCCCGGGTGCTTCAGCCGCGGCAGCTCTGCGGCAGCAGGCGGTCTTCGATCTCCGAGCTGCAGGTCCACTCGCCGCTGGAGGGGTCGAGTTCCAGCCAGATCTTCTGGCCGTCGGCCTTGCTGCCGATGCCGCGCAGCTCGATTTCGATGCCGCAGCCCTCGAGTTCGCCGAACTTGACCGAAGCCACGCGCGGGCCGGCGTAAGCGACCGCGGGCTGGAAACCCTTGCTGTCGTTGCCCGGGCATTCCTCGTTGGCGGCCACGTACTCGGCGACCTGGAGCTTGTACTGGCCCGAGCCGTTGATGGCTTCGGTGACCTTGGCCCGCACCGTGTAGTCCTGATACGCCGGCAAGGCGATCGCGGCGAGGATGCCGACCATCGGGATCGCGAGCACGGCCAGCACGATCGCGACGATCGCGCAGCCCGACAGGCCGCGCCGCGGCGGCGGCGCCTGGCGCTGGTTGAAGTGCGCGGCGGCGGCGTCGGCCGGGTTGGCCGAGTGTGCCGAGCGCGTGGAGTATGGCGGCGGACCCGACGCGGTCGGGGTCTGCGGCGGTAATGGCGGCGGCGCTACCGGACGCGGCGCCGACGACAGCAGGTCATCGTCCAGGCCGAGTTCGCCCGACAGGCGCTCGAGCGGCTGCCATTCGCGCAGGCCTTCGCGCCACAGCAAGGTGTCGCGATGGATGCGGCCCTCGCGGTAGTGGCCGCGCACGGCGTCGGCGTCGATCGGACCGACACGGCCCTGGGCTGCGTCGTGGTAATACCAATTGGTCATGCTGTCCCCCTGATCTCGCGATCGTCCTTGTGAGTGAGCCGCCGGCGCAGTCGGGCTCCGCAAGGGTGCCGTCGGCCGGACATGGCTATGCCCCCGCGGCCGCCCCAGGCGCGCGGTGGACGCAAGAAACTAGCATGCCGGCCGGCTTATCGGCCTGGCGATCGGCGATAGCGATGGGGAGTCGCGAGCGGCGATGCCGGCTCGCGCCGCAGCAGGGCCGCGGCTTGGGGGCGTCGCCGGTGCGGCGACGCGATGCCGGTGTCAGTGCACCGGCTCGGGTTCGTCGGCGAACATCTGGGTTTCCATCCAGGCGTAGGCCGCCTCGGAGCCGGGCTGGTTGAACAGGACCATCAGCACGACCCATTTCAGGTCGTCCAGGTCGAGTTCGTCCTGGTCCAGCGCCATGGCCCGGTCGAGCACGAGCTCGCGCTGGCCGGCGTCGAGGATGCCGTGCTGTTCTAGGAACAGCAGGAAGCCGCGGCATTCGACGTCGAGCTTGTCGAGTTCGGGACCGAAATAGACCCGGGTCGGACCGCCGGTGCGCGGCGGGCTGACGGCCGGCCGCTGCAAGGCCAGCGCATCGAGCCACTCGAAGGCTTTGTTGATTTCGGCGGGGCTGAACCCGGCCTGGCCCAATTCGTCGAACAAAGGGCCGCTGCGGAGCGAATCGCGGTCGCGGACAAGGTCCGCATCGTCGGTGAAGTAATGCTCGAAAAGGTACAGCAGGACGTCCAGGATGCTCTCTTTCATTTCCCTCGGCCTGCGCCGCATGCGGCGCGGTGAGTAGGAGTTGCTGATTGACCGTCGGACGGCCGACTTGCCTCAGTCGGACCGCTCGGCGATGGCGTGGTTCAGCGGTTGCGGAAGTAACGGCCGTGCTGCGCCGCGACGCGACCCTCAAGCTCCATGACCAGCAGCATGGAGGACAGTTCCGCGGTCGTCAATCCAGTCCGTTCGACGAGTTGATCCATACCGGTTGGGTCGTGGCCCAGGGCGTCCCACAAGGACTGGTAGTCGGGATCTGCGAAATCCGGGCGGCCGTTAACTCCGTAAGCCGGGTCGTCGCCATCGTGATCGCCCTCTATGACGGCCGCGTGGCTGGCAGAGATGGGGATGCCCAGGCGACGGCGCAAGTCGTCGGCCAACTCGGCCGCGAGCGGGGCCAGGGCGGCGGCGACTTCGCCCGCGCTCTCGACCAGGCCGGCGCCCTCGCGGATCAGGCGATGGCAGCCGCGCGCGAGCGGGTTGTGGATCGAGCCGGGCACGGCGAACACGTCGCGCCCGCATTCGCTGGCCAGGCGCGCGGTGATCAGGGCGCCGGAGCGCTCGGCCGCCTCGATCACCAGGGTGCCGAGGCTGAGCCCGGCGAGGATGCGGTTGCGGCTCGGGAAGTGCTCGGGCTTGGCCTGGGTGCCCGGCAGGTGCTCGCTGATCAACGCGCCTTCGGCGGCGATGCGCGCATGCAGGTCGGCGTTGTTGCGTGGATAGGCGATGTCGGGGCCGGTGCCGAGCACGGCCAGGGTGACCCCGCCGGCGTCGAGTGCGGCGCGGTGGGCGGCGGTGTCGACCCCGGCCGCCAGGCCGCTGGCGACTGCGAGCCCCGAGCGCGCCAGGGCGCGGGCGAAGTCGGTGGCGTTGTCGCGCCCGGCCGGAGTCGGCGAGCGGCTGCCGACCACGGCCACGGCCGGATGCCAGAGCAGGGCGGGTTCGCCGGCGACGAACAGCGCCAGCGGCGGATTCGGCGCGCGCCGCAGCAGGCCGGGGTAGTCGGGGTCGTGCCAGCCGACCAGGTGATGGCGCGGGGCGTGCAGCCAGTCGAGCGCCCGCGTCAGGGCTTCCTCGTCCGGGGCGCGCAGGGCGTCGATCTGTTTGGGGGTGAGCCCGGCGGCCTGCCACTGGCCGGTCCCCGCCGCCAGGGCGGCGGCCGGACTGGGGTAGAGCTCGAGCAGTTGCCGCCGGGAGGCGCTGGCGCCGCCGGCGGCGATGAGGGTCAACAGGGCGTGGAGGTCGTCGTCGGACAACTGGATCTGGGGCGAAGGCATGCACCAGCCTAGCCTGCAAACGACGACGGCGCCCGAAGGCGCCGTCGTGGATCGCTGTAGGAAAAGCCCGCAGGCCTTTCCTCAGTGATTAAACAAACCGATCAATAGGCCGAGTCGGGATGCTTGAGCTCGTAGCCGACCTTGGTCTGGCGCACGCCGTCCATGATCAGGCCGTAGCTGACCTTGTCGAAGGTGCGGAAGACCATCACGTGACCGGAAAACTCGTCCGGCAGGCGCACGCGCGAGGCCTTGCCGACCAGGGTCGGATCGCGGTCCGGACCGACCTTGACCCGGTCGACGGCGCGGGTGCCGACCCGCCAGGTCGAGAACACCGTGCCGTTGTCGACGCCGTCGCGGGCACCGACCGACAGGGCGATCACGTCGCGCGGGCCGCCGTGCTTGACCAGATCGGCCACGGCCAGGACCTGGGCGCGACCGTAGTCGAACTGGGCCTTGGGCGGGTGCGGGAAGAACTGCAGGTCGTAAGGCTGGGCTTCGACCGGGATCAGACGGTCGCCGACGCGGATCTCGCGGCCGGTGTCGTCGATGACCAGGGTGCTGGCCTCCATCCCGTTCTCGGCGCCGCGGCTGACGGTGCCGGTCGAGACCTGCATCAGCTCGTAGCCGAGCAGCTCGCGGCCCTTATCCGGCACGACCACGTCGGTCCAGATGGCCTCGAAGTCGACCGTGCGGCGACCGCGGAAGTCCAGGTCGGCGGCGCGCATGATGTCGCAGCAGGCCACGCGATCCAGGCGGGTATAGCGCTGGGTCGGGCGGACCACGGCGTAACGCGTGCCCGGGGTCTGGTTCGGCAGGTTCTTGATGTAGGCGACCTGGCCCTGGGTGACGCGCAGGCGGTCCTCTTCAAGACCGACCACGTAGGGCATCTGCTCGAACTCGTCGACGACCCGAAGGTTCTTCAGGAACGGC
This sequence comes from Lysobacter sp. 22409, assembly GCF_052045105.1. NCBI lineage: Bacteria > Pseudomonadati > Pseudomonadota > Gammaproteobacteria > Lysobacterales > Lysobacteraceae > Lysobacter > Lysobacter sp. 22409. The sequence continues at coordinate 25,829 of NZ_JBQEOE010000020.1, forward strand.
TCGATGTCCGACAGCGGGATGCCGCTGATCGGGGCCTCCTGGCGCGGACCCGGCTTGACCTGGGCCGCGACGCGGTCGAGGTAGGCCAGCGAGATCACGTCGCCCGGATAGATCAGGTGCGGGTTCTTGATCTGCGGGTTGGCCTGCCAGATTTCCGGCCACAGCCACGGCCGCTTCAGGAAGCGAGCCGAGATGTCCCACAGGGTGTCGCCCCGTTTCACCACGTAGGTGTCGGGGTGGTCGCCACGCAGTTCCGCCGCAATGGCGTACGTGGCAACAGTCAGCAACGCGGCGGCGAGAACCGCGCGGATCGGTTTAAACATGGCGGCCATCTACCTGATTCCCCTTCCAGGTTTGCCCTCTGCGGGCACCCGGACTATAGCCCAGAAGGTGCGAACGTTAGCAGGCCTTTGCAGCCTATAACGGGGTTACAATGCAACCAAAGCTTGCGTATGTGACCCACGCCCCCATTTTCGACGCCATGGCCCTGCTCCCAATCCTCGAATTCCCCGATCCCCGTCTGCGGACGAAGGCCGTGCCGGTCGAAGCCGCGCACGTGACCTCGCCGCAGTTCCAGAAGCTGCTCGACGACATGTTCGAGACCATGTACGAATGCCCCGGCATCGGCCTGGCCGCGAGCCAGGTCGACGTGCACCAGCGCTTCATGGTCATCGACGTATCGGAAGAAAAGAATCAGCCGCTGGTGTTCGTCAACCCGGAGATCGTCGCCAAATCCGGCGAGCAGGTCTACCAGGAAGGCTGCCTGTCGGTGCCCGGCATCTTCGCCGACGTGACCCGCGCCAACGAGATCACCGTCAAGGCGATCGGCCGCGACGGCGCGGTGTTCGAACTCAGCACCGACGGCCTGCTCGCGGTCTGCATCCAGCACGAGATGGATCACCTCGACGGCAAGCTGTTCGTCGACTACCTCTCGCCGCTCAAGCGCGAGATGGTGCGCAAGAAGCTCGCCAAGCAGCGCCGCCAGTCGGCCTGAGGCCGGCTCTCGCGACGGGAGCGGGGAATCGGCGCGGCGCCGTGTGGCGCGCGCGGGTTTCCGGCTCCCGTTGTTCGTTTCTGTAGGCTTGTGCTTGCAGCGTTGGTCCAGGCGCGATGATGCGCGCCGACGCCCCCACTCGATCTCATTCCCGAACCTATGCGCATCGTATTTGCCGGTACCCCCGATTTCGCCGTACCGAGCCTGCGCGCCGCCGCGCAGCGCAACGAGGTCGTGGCCGTCTACACCCAGCCCGATCGTCCTGCCGGGCGCGGACGCGAGCTGGCGCTGTCGCCGGTCAAGCGCGAAGCCTTGTTGCGCGGCCTGCCGGTGATGCAGCCCGAGAATTTCAAGAGCGCCGCTGCGCGCGAGGCGCTGCGCGAACTGCAGCCCGACCTGATGGTGGTGGTGGCCTACGGCCTGATCCTGCCGCAGTCGGTGCTCGACATCCCGACCTACGGTTGCTGGAACGTGCATGCCTCGTTGTTGCCGCGCTGNGCGCGCGATCGAGGCCGGCGACCGCGACAGCGGCGTGTGCCTGATGCAGATGGAAAAGGGCCTGGACACCGGCCCGGTGCTGCTGTCGCAATCGCTGGCGATCGGCGAGGCCGAGACCGGCGGGCAGTTGCACGATCGCCTGGCCGCGCTCGGCGCGCAGGTGCTGGCCGACGGTCTGGGCCTGTTGCGCGCCGGCATGCGCCCGGTCGCGCAGCCGCAGCCGCAACAAGGCGTGAGCTATGCGCACAAGCTCGACAAGGCCGAGGCGCGCCTGGATTGGGCGCAGCCGGCGCCGGCCTTGGCGAACAAGGTGCGCGCCTTCAATCCCTGGCCGATGGCCGATGCGACGATCGCCGGCGAACGCGTGCGCGTGCACGGCGCGATCGCGCTGCCGTTGGCGCATGACGCCGAGCCCGGCACGGTCTTGCTGGCCGGGCGCGAGGGCATCGACATCGCTTGCGGCGAAGGCGCCTTGCGCATCCGCGTGCTGCAACGCGACGGCGGCAAGGCGATCACCGCCGCGGATTATTTGAACGGCCGGCGCGACCTCGCCGTCGCCCGCTGAGCATGTCCGACCGGCGCACCGGTTCCGACGGCCCGCATGGCGGCATGCACAACGCCAGCCTGCACGGCGGCAGCCGGCCGCGCGCGATCGCCGCGCGCGTGCTCGACGCGGTGATGCACCGCGGGCGTTCGCTCAAGGCCGAGCTGGCGACCGCGCTGCCGGGCTTGCCCGACCCGCGCGACCGCGCCCTGGTCGAGGCGATCTGCTTCGCCGTGTTGCGCCAGCCGCTGCGCTACGAGGGCGCGCTCGCCGCCTGGATGGCGCGGCCGCTGACCCGTCGCGACGGTGAATTGCGCGCGCTGCTGTACGTCGGCCTGGCCCAGCTCGATCCGTTGCAACTGCCGGCGCACGCCGCACTCGATTCCACCGTCGAGGCCGCGCGCGGCCTCGGCTATCCGCACCAGGCCGGCATGGTCAATGCGCTGCTGCGTCGCGCCCAGCGCGAAGGCCTGCCGGCGGTCGACCCCAGGCATTCGCACTGGCCGAGTTGGTTGCGCGGGCGTCTGCGCCGCGACTGGCCCGAACACTACGACGCGATCCTGGCCGAAAGCGCGGTGCCGGCGTCGATGTGGTTGCGCGTCAATGCGCGCCGCGGCACCCGCGAGGCTTATCGCGAACGGCTCGTCGAGGCCGGTATCGAAGCCGAGGTGGTCGACGGACTGCCCGATGCGCTGCGTCTGCAAGGCTCGGCGGCGATCGCCTCGCTGCCCGGGTTCGCCGACGGCGCGGTGTCGATCCAGGATGCTTCCGCGCAATTGGTCGCCGATGCGATCGCGGCCGCACCCGGTACGCGCGTGCTCGATGCCTGTGCCGCGCCCGGCGGCAAGAGCGCGCATCTGCTCGAACGCGACGCAGCCCTGCGCCTGACCGCGCTCGACGTCGATGCGGCGCGCCTGCAACGGGTGCGCAGCGGCCTGGTCCGTCTGGGCCTGGCCGAGCGCGCCGAACTGCGCGTGGCCGACGCCGCCGACCTGCAGGCCTGGTGGGACGGCACGCCCTTCGATGCGGTGCTGCTGGATGCGCCGTGTTCGGCGACCGGCATCGTCCGCCGCCAGCCCGACGTGGTCCTGCACCGGCGCGAATCCGACATCGCCGCCTTGATGCTGCTGCAGGCGCGCCTGCTCGATGCGCTTTGGCAGACCGTCGCCCCGGGCGGCGTGCTGTTGTATGCGACCTGCTCGATCCTGACCGAAGAGAACGAGCGCCAAGTGCGCGAGTTCCTGGCGCGCACCGCCGATGCGCGCGCCGAGGCCTTGCCGGCGCAGTTCGGCCACGACCGCGAGGTCGGCCGCCAGCGGCTGCCGGGCGAGGGCGGCGGCGACGGCTTCTTCTACGCCCGTCTGCGCCGCGAGGCTTGAGCCCAAGAGTGAGGGCGCAAGAGTGAGGGCAAGGGTGAGCGCAGGCCCAGATTCAAGGGCCGGCCTTTCCACCCGATGCGGGCCGCCGCTTATGATCTGCGCACGTTCAAAGGCCCGCGCATGTTCAAAAGCGCCCGTTCCCACCCTGCCTGGTTGTTCTGGATAGTCGCCTGGCTGGTGCTTGGGGCCGGTCTGGGCCTGCGCGATCCCTGGCCCGCCGACGAACCGCGTTTCGCCCTGGTCGCCATGCAGATGGTCGAGAGCGGCCAATGGCTGTTCCCGCATCGCGGCGGCGAGTTGTATTCGGACAAGCCGCCGTTTTTCATGTGGATGCAGGCGCTGGCCTATCTGGCCACCGGCCAGTGGCGCGTCGCCTTCCTGCTGCCTTCGCTGCTCGCCGCGCTGGGCACCTTGTGGTGCGTGGTCGATCTCGGCCGGCGCCTGTGGACGCCGCGGGTCGGTTATTACGCCGGCTGGGCGCTGCTGCTGACCGTGCACTTCGTCTATCAGTCGAAGAAGGCGCAGATCGATCCGCTGGTGGTGTTCTGGATCACCTTGGCCAACTACGGTCTGTTGCGGCATCTGCTGACCGGCCCGTCCTGGCGCTGGTGGGTGCTGGGGTGGTTCGCCGCCGGCATGGGCACCATCACCAAGGGCGTCGGCGCGCTCGCCCTGTTGATGCTGGCGCCGCTGGCGCTCGCGGCGGCGCTGCGGCCGTTGCGTGCCGCGCTGGCGCCGGGCGGTGCGGCGCATCGCGCCCTGGCCTGGGTCGAGATGCCGGTGCGCGCCGGCATCGGCCGCGGCTACTTCTGGCTCGGGCCGCTCGCGTTCGCGTTCGCGGTCGCGTTGTGGATCGCGCCGATGGCGGCGGTGGTCTTGACCCATCCCGATCCCGCCTACCGCGGTTATCTCGACGACTTGCTGCTGCGCCAGACCGCGGTGCGCTACTCCAGATCCTGGGACCACCACAAACCGGTCGGGTATCACTTCGGGGTGATGTTCTCGATGTGGCTGCCGTTGATGTTCGCCTTGCCCTGGGCGTTGCCGGCGTGGCGCCGGCGCCTGGCCCGGCTCGATCCACGCTATGTGCTGCCGCTGGCCTGGTGGCTGCTGGTGATCGTGTTCTTCTCGATCCCGCAGGGCAAACGCGACGTCTACATCCTGCCGGCGTTGCCGATGGCCTGCCTGATGTTCGCGCCGCTGTTGCCGGGCATCCTGCGCCGGGCCTGGCCGCGCCGGATCGGCTTCGCCTTCGCCGCGCTGATCGTCCTGGCCTTGCTCGGCGTGGGCTTGTCGATGTGGTTCGGCAACCCGGGTTTCGAGCGCAAGCTGATCGCCGAGCGCGATTTCACCGACGGCGCGCGCGGACTCGCCGCGGGTGTGTTGGCGATCGCTTGCTGGGGCCTGGCCGCCCTGCTGTGGGCCGGGCCGCGCCGGCCCATCCTCGGCATGGCCGCGACCCTGTGCGGGCTGTGGGTATTGAACGGCGTGCTGGTCGCGCCGGTGCTCAACGATTCCTCGTCGGCGCGCGGGGTGATGAGCAAGGTCGCCGCGCGCATCGGCCCCGAGGCCGAGCTCGGCCTGGTCGCCTGGAAAGAGCAGAATCTGTTGCGGGCGCAGTCGCGCACCACGACCTTCGGCTTCAAGATGCGGTGGCCGGAACAATTGAAACAAGGCCTGGCCTGGCAAGCCCAGGCGCCGCGGACGCGCTGGTTGTTGGTGCAGGATCCGGCGCTGCCGGCCTGCGTGGACCGCAACCGCGCCGAAATAGGCGGACGCTCCAATCGCCGCATCTGGTGGCTGGTGCCGTACGCTGCGCGCGAAACCTGTCCCGCCGCACCGCCGCTGCGGCCACATGAAGACGATACGGACTGATCCGTGCCCCAACCGCAAGTACCCGACGTTTCTTTCCGCCCCGAGGCCCTCGCGGGCGAACCGCGCCGCTTGGCCCTGGCCCGCCGCACGTTCGAGATCGCCCTGTTCTGCCTGCCGGCGCTGTTGATCTCCACGCCGTGGGGGCTGCTGCCGTTCACCGCGCTGGCGCTGGCCGCGTTCCTGATGGCGCCGGGCCGGATCGCCCAGGGTTACCGCGAGATCGGCGGCGCGTTGCGCCCGCTGCTGCTGATGGCGGTCGCGGTGGCGGTGATCGTGGCGGTTTCGACCTTTCTCCACGACGTGCGCTGGCGCGAGGCCGACAACCGCCTGCGCCTGCTGACCCTGCCGTTCTTCGCCCTGATGGCCTATGCCTACCGGCCGTCGCGGCGCTGGCTGTGGGCCGGCGCCCTGGTCGGCCTGGCCGGCGCCTTCGCGGTGGCGGTCTATCAGGTCGGCACCGGCATGGACCGCGCCGCCGGCTGGACCGCGAACGCCATCGTCTACGCCGAAGCGGTGATCGCCCTGATCGTGCTGGCGGTGTTCTGCCGGCCTTCCGGCGAGTTGCTGTGGACCACCGCGGCCTGCGCGCTCGGCGTGGTGACCGTCGCCCTGAGCGGCAGCCGCGGCACCTGGCCGGGCGTGTTGATCGTGCTGCTGATCGGTTTGCTGGTCAGCGGCGGCCGTGCGCGCCGGGTCTCGTGGGCGGTGTTGGCGACCTTGGCATTGGGCGCGGTCGCGGCGTTGTGGATCGGCCCGCTGGCCGAGCAGACCCGCATCGAGGAACTGCGCTCGGACGTCCACCGGCTCCGCGAGGGCGACAGCGCCTCCTCGCTCGGCGCGCGCCTGAGTCTGTTGTCCCTGGCCGGGCAGACCTTCGTCGAGCATCCGCTCGACGGCATCGGCGTCGGCAGTTTCGGCCGCGCCGTGAGCGCCTTGCCGGAATGCCGTCCGCCGGCGGCACGGGTCGGTTTCTGCCGGCTCAGCCATGCCCACAGCGACGTGCCCGAGTGGGCCGCGACCATGGGCCTGCCGGGCCTGCTCGCGATCCTGGCGGTGTATTTATTGCCCCTGGTGCTGTTCGCCCGGCGGTTGCGCGCGCTGCCGGCCGGGCGCTCGCGCAGCAGCGCGCTCGGCGGATTCGTGCTGGTGCTGGTCTACATCGCCAGCGGCCTGACCCAGTCGATGTTCGCGCACCAACTGGTGGCGTCGTTCTATGCGGTCGCGGTCGGCCTGTTGTACGGCTTCAGCCTGCGCGAGGCGCGCAGCGACGACGGCGGACCGTAAGCGAGCCGCGCTCAGGCGCGCGGCGTGCCGTCGTCGTCCTGGCGCGGCGGCGTGGTCAGCGCTTGGCCGCGTTCGAGCATCCACAGCATGATGGTCTTCTGGCGCACGTAATTGGCGCGCACATAGGCGTAGACCAGGCCGTGCCAGCCGTCGAGGAAGCCGGCGCGCAGCACGTAGCCGCGCCAGAACCGCCATGCCGGCGCCAGCACCAGTTTGCTCAGGCTCGCGCGCTTGCCGCGCGCATGCTCGTGCTCGGCCATCATCCGCGCATAGCGCTCGGTCTTGCTGAGTTGCTGTTCGAGCGAGCGGTAGGGGTAGTGGATCAGGTCGCCGGCGAGCGTCGCCACGGCGCCGTCGACGCTGGCCGCTTCGTGGATCTCGCGCTGGCCGCGCCAGCCGCCGCGGCGGCGGTCGAACAGGCGCAGGACCCGGTCCGGATAGGCGTTGCCGTGGCGCAGGAACTTGCCGAAATACTCCGACAGGCGCGCGAAGCGGTAGCCGGCAGCGTCGTCGAAACCGCGCGCGCGCGCCGCCTCGATCGAAGCGCGCAGCCGCGCGTCGACGCGCTCGTCGGCGTCCAGGCACAGCACCCAGTCGTGCGCGGCCTGTTCCACCGCGTAATGCTTCTGGCTGCGGAAACCGTCGAAGGCGCGTTGCAGCACGCGCGCGCCGGCGGCCTGCGCGATCGCCGCGGTGGCGTCGGTGGAATAGGAATCGACCACGACGATTTCGTCGCAGAACGCCAGCGAGGCGATGCAGTCGCCGATACGGTCGGCTTCGTTGAACGCGATGATGCAGGCCGACAGGCGCGGTCGTTCGGCGACGGGCGAGTGCATGTCGATGGCGGCGGTCCGGGCGGCTGGATCGACAGCATAGAGCCAGTAGCGAGTTTGGAGGAGTGAGCAGTGAGTGAA
>NZ_JBQEOE010000020.1:33365-99607 GCF_052045105.1 Lysobacter sp. 22409
CCCGACTCCACCCCCATGTCCGATTACCTGCTGTTCGCGACCGAGCGCTACGCCTTGCCGATCCTGCGGCCGCTGGCCGATGCGCTGCATGCGGCCGGGCACACCGCCCACGCCTGGTTCGCCGATGGCGCCGCGGCTTCGACGCTGCCGGCGCCGGTGCGCATGCTCGCGCCCGGGCGCGAAGGCCTGCGCGCCGCGGTCGCGCTGAAGCCGCGCGCGGTGTTCAGTGCCGCGAACTGGGTGCCGCCGTTCGTCGCCGGCGCCAAGGTGCAATTGTTCCACGGCTTCAACGTCGAGAAACGCGAAGACGCGCGCGGCCATTTCCGCGTGCGCGGCCTGTTCGACCTGTATTGCACGCAAGGCCCGGCGACGACGGCGCCGTTCCGCGCCCTGGCCGCGCAGGCCGGGCATTTCGCCGTGGTCGAGACCGGCTGGCCCAAGCTCGATCCCTTGTTCGGCGACGACGACGGCGGCGCGGCGAAATGGCGCCGCCTCGCCGGCCGCCGCCAGACCGTGTTGTTCGCCTCGACCTTCACCGAACGCCTCAGCGCCGCGCCGCACCTGCTGGAGGCGATCGCCGCGCAGATCGCCACGGGCGAGCGCTATTGGCTGTTGACCCTGCATCCCAAGTGCGCGCCGGAGCTGTTCGAGCGTTATCGCGCGCTGGCCGGCGCGAACGCGACCTTCGTCGAGACCGAGGACCTGATCTCGGCGCAACGCGCGGCCGACGTGCTGGTCGCCGACACGACCTCGGTGGTGTCGGAGTTCGTCGTCCAGCGCAAGCCGGTGGTGACCTTCCGCAACCGCGCGCCGAAGCCGCACATGATCGATTTCGACGATCCGGCGGCGCTGGCGGCGAAACTCGAGCAGGCGTTCGCGCCGAGCCCGGAGTTGCAGGCGGCGATCGACGCCTATGCCGATGCGATCCATCCCTATCGCGACGGGCGCTCCTCGCAGCGCGTGATCGCCGCGACCGAGGACCTGCTCGCCGGCCGTCTCGGCCGTCTGCAGCGCAAGCCGTGGTCGTCGCTGCTGCGCGGCCTGCAGATCCGCCGCGAACTGGGTTACTGGGGGCGCGGCGCCTGAGCGCTGCGCCTCACCAGCGCAGCGGGCGTTGCGAAAGGATCGCCGCGAGCCGGGCGTAAATTTGCCGGGCCTCGTCTTCGGGCAGGAAGCGGATCCGCAGCGGCGGCGCCAGGGCGCCGGCGCCGGCGGTGTCGAGCCACAGGGTCGCGGTGCCGCAGCTGCGGTCCAGCGGCGAACGGGTGAGCTGCAAGGCCTGCAGCTTGTCGAGTTCGGCGAAGCGCCAGGAACGCCGCCACCAGCCTTCGCGCACCGCGATCAAGACCTCGCCGAACGCGTAGCCGATGCGTCGGGTGCGCCGCTGCGCCTTGAACGCCGCCCACGGCAGCCACAGCAAGGCGAGTGCGCTCCAGGCGCCGACCTGCCAATACAGCGAGAACACCGCGAGCAAGGTCCACGGCACGTCGGGCAGAAACAGCCGCCACCACGCCGCATCCGGCAGGGCGCGCCACTCCAGGCGATCCCAGTCGGCGCGCGGCAGCAAGCGTTCGATCAAGGCATCGCAAGCCTGCGGCGTCGCGATCGGCGCGAGCTCCTTCAGCGAACGGCCGTCTTCGTTGGCTTCGGCGCCGACCGTGTCCACGCTCAGGCCACGGCGCTTGAGCAAGCGGTGCATCAGGCCTTCCTCGAGCGTCCAGGCCTGGATGCGCCGGCGCGGCACGGTGGTGCGCCAGCGCCCGAGCAGGCCGCGTTCGGCGGTCAGGCGGCGGCCGTGTTCGCTGAGTTCGAAGCCGTAGTAGCGCAGCAGCGCCAGCACGATCGACAGCAGCTTGAGCAGGCCGGCGATCAGCGCGATCAGGGCCATCGCGATCAGGGCCACGCCGATCGCGTCGAGGTGGTAGGCCTCGACATGGCCGGACAGCCAGTGCGTCGCCTGGCTGCCGATGCGTCCGGGAACGCGCGCGTTGAAATCCGGGGTGTACTGCGACAGGCCGGCCAGGGCGGCGCCGATCAGGACCAGGCCGCCGTTGGAGACCAGGCCCAGGCGCAGCACTTCGGCCGGCGGCAGCCGCAGCAGCACGTCGGCGCTGTCCTCTGCCTGGCCTTCGGCGACGGCCGCGCCGCGCCGGCGCACCAGGGCTTCCAGCGCCAGCGCGTCGTCGAGCTTGAGCACGCGCATCTGCGCTTCGGGCTCCTTGCTGCCGGCCGATTCCATGCGCACTTCGGCGACGCCGAACAATCGGTGCAACACGGTCTGGTGCAGGGCCACATTCTGGATCCGCACGAACGGGATCACCCGCAGGCTGCGGTTGAACAGGCCGCTGCGCACCACCACGGCATTGCTGCCGATGCCGTAGCGGTAGGTGAAATAACGCCACAGCGCCACCGCCACCAGCGCGCCGACGCCGATCAGCGGCCACAGCTCGTTGCGGTCGCCGCGACCGAAGAACACCAGCGCGGCCAGCGGCACGATGAACTGCTTGAGCTGCTGGATCAGCACGAACAACCACGACATCGGATGCAGGCGGCGGTCGGCCCGCGTGCTTTCGTCGTCCGGCGATACGGTCGAACCCGGCGCGCTCATCAGGCGTCTTCGTCGTGGTCGAGCTGGCGGCCGAGGCGCTCGCGCAGGCGCTCGGCGTCCTGCGCGTCGAGGTGATCGATCGAGACCGCGTTGTGGCGGGTGCCGGCGGTGTGCACGACCAGGGTCGCCAGGCCGCGCAAGCGTTGCAACGGGCCGTGCTTGAGGTCGAGGTGTTGCACCCGGGTCAGCGGCACCAGGGTTTCGCGTTGCCAGGCGACGCCGCGGCGCACCGCGAAGCCGTGCGCGTCGAGCCGCCACAAGGTATTGCGGTAGCGGCGCAGGCCGATCCAGGTGCCGATGCCGGCGCCGAGCAGGGCGCCGCTGAGGCCACTGGCGATGCCGACCCAGGAGCCGACGGTGAGCACGCCGAGGACCACCCCGGCGATCGCGAACACGACCGCCAGCGACAGGCTGACGTCGATCGTGCACAACAGCACCGCACGCGAGGGCAGTTTCTGCCAGCCGGTCGAGCCGGTATCGGCCGTCGTCGCGGCGACTGCGGGCGGGATCGGGCCCGGCTCGATGGAGGTCGGTTCGGCAGCGGTGGGGTCGGGCGTATCCGTCATCAGGGTTCTTTGGCGTACAGCGGTTCGGTTTCGGTGTAGTCGCGGCCCTGACGATACAGCGCGAGACGGCCCTGCATGCGCTCGCGCGACTTCGGGTCGAGCTCGCCGTCCTTGAGCCGGGCCAGGGCATCGGTCTGGAACGCGATCGCCTGGGCGAAGTCGCCGTTGGCGGCGAGCGCGGCGGCGACGGTGTCGAGTTCGGCGGCGCGCAGTTGCTCGCGCCGGGCGATCATGTGCTGGCTCAGGGCCAACGATTGCTTGGCGTCGCGCTGGCCGGCGATCGGGCAGGTGGCCAGGATCCAGACCCGGTCGTTGCGTGCCTGCGCCATGCCGGCGTCTTCGGCCTTGCGCAGCCATTCGATGGCTTGGCTGCAGTCGCTGGTCAGGCCAGCGGCGCCGGCACGGATGAAATCGGCGTAGCCCATCATCGCCTGCGGGTTGCCGCTTTCGGCGCTGCGGCGCAGATGCGGCAGGGCGCGGCGCAGGGTCTGCGGGCTCAGCGACAGGCGGTCGTTGGTCGACAGCAGGATGTTCGCTACCGCCAACGCCGATTCGGCATGGCCGCTGTCGCTGGCGCGTTCGAGCACCGCCAGGGCGGCGTCGCGGTCGGCGGCAATGCGGCGCGACTCCAGCCCGGTGTAGAGCAGGCGTCCGTACAAGTACTGCGCCAGCGCTTCGCCGGCATCGGCCTTGCGCTTGATCGCGGCGATCTGGGTGTCGACGTGGGCCTGGTAATCCGGCCAACGCTCGTTGAGGCGATTACGCTGCGCGGCGTCGTCGCGCGGCGCCAGTTCCAGCGCGCTGAGGTTCGACGGCGCCTGGCCGTCGCCGAGGAAATCGCCGAGCAGGTGCTGCAACAGCGCGGTCTCGCCGCCCGATTGCGCGGCCACCGCGGTCATGAACTTCGACAGCTCTTCGGTCTGGCGTTCCGGACGGGTCTTCCAGCCCCCGCCTTCGCGCACGAATTCGGGGCCGAACACGTAGCGCTCGCCGGTCGGCGGTTGCACTTCGCCGAGCGCGCTATCGGCATCGATCATGGCGACGTGGCTCAGCGACGGAAAGTTGCCGTCGGCGTGGCGCATCACCACGTGGCAAAGCTTGTCCTGCACGCAATGGCGATACGTCGCGTGGCCGTCCCATCCGGCCAGCGCCGGCGCTTCGTACTTCGCGCGCAGGCCGTACACGGTCAGGCGGTCGGCGAGCGGCAGGCGGCGGACTTGTTCGGTCGAAGCGTACAGGGCGACGTCGCGCAGGAAGGCGTAATGCTGCGCGGTCGATTCGGCGATCAGCCCGGCGCTCGCGCCGTCGTCCTTGGCGGCGAGCCGGGTGTAGCGGTTCCAGGCCGCATCGACGGCGTTGACCTCGGCCTGGTCGTCGCCCTGCGAGGCGGCCGTGGCCGGGCCGCACAGCAGGGCAAGCAGCAATAGCGCATAACGCATGAGGCGTCCTTGTCGAGCCGACGGACCGGCGTCCTATCTCGAACGATAGGGGTTGTCGTCGCCATTGCCGGATGGGCGCAGCGTATAGCGTTTGTAGGTCCACTGGTATTGGGCCGGATCGCGGCGCGCAATACGTTCTACCGCCGCGTTGAGGGCGATGCAGGCGCGTTGCGGATCGGGATCGGCGATGCCGTCCGGCGCGGCTTCGATGCGCAAGGCGAAGGCCGGATGATCCGGATGCGTGTCGATGCGTTCGCAGTACGCGAACAACACCGTCGCGCCGGTGCGTTCGGCCAGGCGTCCGAGCAGGGTCATGGTCAGCGCGGGCACGCCGAAGAACGGCGCGAACTCGCCGTCGCCGGCCTTGGGCTGCTGGTCGGGCAGGATGCCGACCACGCCGCCGGCGTTGAGGCGCTTCCACAACTGGCGCACCGCCGAGCCTTCGGCGCGGACCTGGGTCACACGTTCGGCTTCGGTGTCGGCGCGCACCAGGTTGAGGAAGGCCTCGCCGATCGGCGACTCCGGCGGGCGATACAGGATCGCCAGCGGGGTGCGGAAGGCCAGCCACTGGTTCAGCAGCTCCCAGTTGCCGTAATGCGGCGCCGCCACGATCAGGCCGCGTCCGGAAGCGAGCGCGGCGTCGAACAGCTCGGTGCCGTGCTGCTCGCGCAGCAGTCCGAGATTTTCGGCATGGGGCCGGGTCCACAGGCGCAGGGTCTCGACCGCCTGGCGCGAGGTGGTGCGCACGATCGCGCGCTGCCACTGCTCGCGTTCGGCCGGCAGCAGTTCCGGGTAGGCCAGCTCCAGGTTGACCCGGGCGACCCGGCTCTCGCGGGCGTTACGGCGCTGCCACACCGCGGCGATGGCGTCGCCCAGGCGCATCTGCCAGGACCAGGGCAGGCGGCCGAGCGCGCTGGCGAAGACATACAGAAGGCGGGCGACGAATCGGGTCATCGCGCGAGTGTAGCCGCTGGCCTGTGCGCGACCGTGGCGGCCGGACCGTCCGATACGTGCCGGATGCCGCACAGATCGGGCCCGGCACGGCGCCGATGCCGGCACGATGCAGGCTTTACACTCGCGTCCGACTTTCCAGATCGTACGAGCCCGCATGCTGAGTCTGATCCAGCGCGTCACCCAGGCCTCGGTCGTCGTCGACGGCGAAACCGTCGGCGCGATCGGCCCCGGCCTGCTGGCTCTGATCGGGGTTGAACCCGGCGACGGCGAACCCCAGATCGCCCGCATGGCCGAACGCCTGCTCGGGTACCGGGTCTTCGCCGACGAGGCCGGCCGCATGAACCGCGGCCTGGCCGACACCGGCGGCGGCCTGCTGTTGGTCAGCCAGTTCACCCTGGCCGCCGACACCAGCAGCGGCATGCGTCCGGGCTTCAGCACGGCCGCCGCCCCGGGCCTGGCTGAACCGTTATTCAACCGTCTGGTCGAAACCTGCCGGCAACGTCATGCCGGAGGGGTGGAAACCGGCCGCTTCGGCGCCCATATGGTCGTCAACCTGGTCAACGACGGCCCGGTCACCTTTCTCCTCCGGTCCTAAGACCCGGCCTCCCAGGCCGGACCTGATATACTGGAGCGTTCCCTACCCTCAATAGCGCGGTGGCGCAGCCCATGGCCAACGAACGTCAGCCCCCTCCGTCCGATATCAAGCTCCTGATCAGCAAGGGCTTGGAGCAGGGCTATCTGACCTATGCCGAGGTCAACGATCACCTGCCCGACGATCTCGTCGACGCGGAACAGATCGAAGACATCATCGGCATGATCAACGGCATGGGCATCGAGGTGCACGAAGTTGCCCCCGATGCCGAAACGCTGTTGCTCGCCGACGGCAACACCGGTAATCGCGAAGTCGACGACACCGCGGCTGAAGAAGCCGCGGCGGCGTTGACCGCACTCGACGGCGAAGGCGGCCGCACCACCGACCCCGTGCGCATGTACATGCGCGAGATGGGCACGGTCGAGCTGCTTACCCGCGAGGGCGAAATCGCCATCGCCAAGCGCATCGAAGAGGGCCTGAACCAGGTCCAGGCTTCGCTTGCCCTGTTCCCCTCCACGATCCAGCTGATCCTCGAAGACTACGAGCAGCACAAGGCCGGCAAGAAGCGCCTGGCCGAGATCGTGGTCGGCTTCAACGATCACCTCGACGAAGAGCCCGAGCCGCCGGCACCGCCGGTGGTGGTGGCCGACGCCGATGCCGACGCGGACGACGACGAAGAAGTCGAAGCCGCCGGCGACGATGCCGAGACCGAAGAGACCACCTCCGGTCCGGACCCGGTCGAAGTCGCCGCGCGCATGGAGGCCATCGCCGACCTGTACGGCAAGTTCCTCAAGGCCCAGGGCAAGGGCGGCGCCGGCGCCAAGGCAGCGACCAAGCTGCGCGAAGACATCGCCGCCGTGTTCGTCACCCTGAAGCTGCCGCTGGCCCTGACCGACAACCTGATGCGCAACCTGCGCGACGTGGTCGGCTCGATCAAGGACCACGAGCGCAAGATCCTCGACCTGGCCACGCGCATCGCCAAGATGCCGCGCAAGGACTTCATCCGCGCCTGGGAAGGCAACCAGACCAATCTGGAATGGGTCGACGAGCTGCTCAAGCGCAAGCAGAAGTGGTCGTCGGGTCTGCGCGACGTCAAGGACCAGATCATCGTCGAGCAGCAGACCACGATCGAGATCGAGCAGGCCTCGTTCCTGACCCTGGCCGACATCAAGGAAATCAGCCGTGCGATGGCCTATGGCGAAGCCAAGGCGCGCAAGGCCAAGAAGGAGATGGTCGAGGCCAACCTGCGCCTGGTGATCTCCATCGCCAAGAAGTACACCAACCGCGGTCTGCAGTTCCTCGATCTGATCCAGGAAGGCAACATCGGTCTGATGAAGGCGGTCGACAAGTTCGAGTTCCGCCGCGGCTTCAAGTTCTCGACTTACGCCACGTGGTGGATCCGTCAGGCCATCACCCGTTCGATCGCCGATCAGGCGCGCACCATCCGTATCCCGGTGCACATGATCGAAACGATCAACAAGCTCAACCGCATCTCGCGTCAGATGCTCCAGCAGTACGGCCGCGAGGCCACGCCGGAAGAGTTGGCGAAAGAGATGGACATGCCCGAGGACAAGATCCGCAAGGTCATGAAGATCGCCAAGGAACCGATCTCGATGGAGACGCCGATCGGCGACGACGAGGATTCGCACCTCGGCGATTTCATCGAGGACACCAACGTCGAGTCCCCGGTCGAAGCCACCACCAACATCAACCTCTCCGAGACGGTCCGCGACGTGCTCGCCGGCCTGACCCCGAGGGAAGCCAAGGTGCTGCGCATGCGCTTCGGCATCGACATGAATACCGATCACACCCTCGAAGAGGTCGGTAAGCAGTTCGACGTCACCCGCGAGCGTATCCGCCAGATCGAGGCAAAGGCGCTGCGCAAGCTGCGTCACCCGAGCCGTTCGGAACAACTGCGCAGCTTCCTCGACATCGATTGATCGGCGTCGCTTCGGTTGCGTAAGGAAACAGGCCCCGCTCGCGGGGCCTGTTTCGTTTGAGGGGTCGGTTTCTATACGGTGCCTCGCGGCGCGCGGTTTAGCGTGCGGATGACGGCATCAGGTCGTCGTTGCCGATGTCGCGGGCGTTGCGCTGAGGCATGGGGCGCGGAATCCTCTCAGCGCATCACATCTCATCGCACAACAAAGCACTGCGCTGTATCGCGCCATGCCGGGCCGAGCGAATGAGCCGCGTCGCTGAGTGCAGGTTCCGGTGCCGCGCTCAGCCGTAGAAGAACTGCTCGTGCACGATCTTGCCGTCGCGCACCTTGTACACCGCGACCTCGGCCATCGGCATGCGGCCCATGCTCTTGTAGGTCGCGTCGATGCTCATGGCCAGGCTGAACCAGTCGCCGCCGACGGCTGGGTCGCTGCACCAGCTGTCGTGGATCTCGATCACATCGGCCATGAAGTCGCGGCCTTTCTGGCGGATCGCCGCCAGGCCTTCGACGTTGCCGAGCGGGCCGCCCTGATTGCCGGGCGCCTCGATGCTGACGGCGTCGTCGGCATAGAGCTCGTCCTGGATCTGTTCGTGTTTGCCTGCGCGGCACAGCTCGACATAGCGGTTGGCGATTTGCTGGGTGTCCATGGCGGGCGATCCTTGGGGGTGGAGGTTCAGGATAGGGCCGGGTTCGCCCGCTAGTGGCGGGGAGCGACGCGATTGCAGGCCCTCTCCCGACGAGCGGGAGATGAATGCGTCGTGCCGGCCGGCGTTGGCCTGTTGCGATTCGCATCGGGCCTACAGAAAACGACGCAACCAAGGATAGGAGCGGCGCAAGCCGCGACCGCGATCTTTCGGTTGCGGCGTAACCATCGGTTCGCGGTCGCGACTCGCGTCGCTCCTACTCAGAGGCAGGGTGCCGGTGCTCTGCATCTGCAGCCGCCGTTGCCGTAAGAATCTTGTAGTTGCTGTGCGCCGCCTCGCGCTAGCGAAGGCAATAGAAGACCCAAAGGGCGGCGCGCAGGGATGCGCGCCGTTTTTCATCGGGACAGGGATGTCCCGTATGTAGATCCCTGTGGAGCCATCGCTCGTGCCGGCCTTTGACTCAAAGAGAAGCATTTTTCTTTGGTTACCTTTCTTTTGTTGCTTATGACAAAAGAAAGTAACCCGACGCTTCAGCGGCGGAAGCTCTTAGCGTTTGATCCCGATCCCGATCCCGATCCCGATCCCGATCCCGATCTTGCTTGAGCGATACGCCGCGAAACCGAAGCAGCGCGGTCGCGACTCGCGTCGCTCCTACCCCGAAGCAAAGGCCACGTCGCAACGCAAACGGGGCGCAATGCGCCCCGTTTCGATCCCGCGATAACGCCGCGCGGTCAACCCTGACGCAGCAACCGCATCACTTCGTAGCACGCGCCCATGGTGTGGTAATCGGTCTTGCCGGCTGGGCTCTTCTCGTCGCTGTACTTGCGGTTCTCGCGATCGAGGATGCGGTACCAGGCGCCGTAGCGGTGATCGACCATGTGCTGCCAGGCGTAAGCCCACAGCTTGTCGTACCACTGCCAGTACAGGTCGTCGCCGGTGCGCGCCGCGAGCAGCGCCGCGGTCGCCAGCGATTCGGCCTGGACCCAGAAATACTTGTCGTCGTCGCAGACCGAACCGTCCGGGGCGAAGCCGTAGAACAGGCCACCGTGCTCGCTGTCCCACGAACGCGCCACCGCGAGGTCGAACAGATGCCGCGCGGTCGGCAGCAGCCACGCCGGCGCCTCGCCGCTCGGCGACAGATGACGGTCGAGGATCAGCAGCAGCTTGGCCCACTCGGTCTGGTGGCCGGGCTGGAAACCCCAGGGGCGGAACAGGTGCTTGGGGTCGTCGCGGTGGTAATCCCAGTCGATGTTCCAGTCGCGGTCGTAATGCTCCCACACCAGGCCTTCGGACTTCGCCGCCTGGCGCTGGGTCATGTTCTGCGCCAAGGTCAGCGCGCGGTCGAGGTAACGGCGCTGGCCGCTCGCCTCGTAGGCCGCCAGCATCGCCTCGCACATGTGCATGTTGGCGTTCTGGCCGCGGTAGTCGCTGAAGTTCCAGTCGGCGTCGGCTTCGTCGCGGTACAGGCCGTGCTGCGCCTCCCAGAAGCGCGCTTCCAGCAGCTCCCAGGTTTCGTCCATCCAGGCCGCGGCTTCGTCGATGCCGGCCTTGAGTGCGGTCGAATAAGCGAGCAGCACGAAGGCGCCGCCGTAGCAGTGGTTCATCCGGTCTTCGGGCTGGCCGTCGCGGATCGTCCAGGCATAGCCGCCGGTCTGCGCATTGCGATGCTTCTCGCGCAGATAACGCAGGCCGTGACGCGCGAGCTCGCGATAGTCCTCGCGCTCGAACTCGATCGCGGCCATCGCGTAGTTGAAGACGAAGCGCGTGCTGCTGACCAGATGCCGGTGCGAGGCGTCGTAGACCGAGCCGTCGTCGCGGAAATAGTGGAAGAAGCCGCCGTCCGGGTCGCGCGCGACCGGGTCGTAGAACGCCATCGTGTCGGCGATGTGCGCGCGCAAGGTCTCGGCCTTGCGGAAATCGGGAAGCGGGTGCAGCGGAAGATTCATGACTGTTCCTGCATCAGGCGTTCGACATCGGCCGCGCTCGGCATCGCCGCGAAGGCGCCGTGTCGGGTGGTGGCGAGGGCGCCGGCGGCCGCGGCATAGCGCAGCGCGTCGATGAAGTCGGCTTCGCGTTCGAGGAAATCGGTGAAGCCGGCGGCGTTCACGCCCAGGGTCGACAGCCGGTGCAGCAAACCGCCGACGAAGGCGTCGCCGGCGCCGGTGGTGTCGGAGGGGGCGACCCGGAAAGTCGGCACTTCGCCCTGGCGCGTGCGCGTGTGCCAGCGGATCGGCGTGGCGCCGTCGGTGATCAGCACGCAGGTGGCGTAACCGTGCCACAAGCGTTGCAATGCGGCTTCTTCGCCGCCGAGGTGGCGGGCCAGGAATTCGAACTCGCTGCCGCACAGTTTGATCAGGTCGGCTTCGAGCAGCGCCGCCAGCAGGCGCGGCGCCGGGTCGAAGCCGGCCGGCCACAGCGACGGCCGCAGGTTCATGTCCATGCTGACCAAGGCGCCGGCCATGCGCGCGCGGCGCATCCCGGCCAGCGTGGTCGCAGCGATCGATTCCTCGGTCAGGCTGTTGGAGCAGACGTGGAACACGCCGGCCTCGGCGAAGCTGTCGCCGCTGAAGTCCGAGTCGCGGAACAGCAAGTCGGCGGCAGGCGGCCGGTAGAAGCTGAAGCTGCGTTCGCCGTCGCCGTCGAGCGAGACGAAAGCCAGCGCGGTCTTGGCCTCGGCGGTGCGCAGCAGGTGGCGGGTGTCGACGCCGTAGTCCTGCAACTGCGCGGCGATGAAGTCGCCGAACATGTCTTCGCCCAGCATGCCGACGAAGCGCGCGTTGCCGCCCAGCCGCGCCGCGGCCACGGCGACGTTGGCCGGCGCGCCGCCGGCGTATTCGACGAAGTGACGCGGCTCGCCGGCGACCGACGAGGGACGCGCGAGAAAATCGATCAGGGCCTCACCAAAGCAGACGATTGCGCCGTTGCGCGGTTCTGCGGATAGCACAACGGACATCAATGCATCACTCCCGAAGCCTGGGCGGTGACGTGCTGGCCCTGGCCGGCAAGCACGCGCGAACCGCGCCAGCCGTACCAGACGATGAAGGCGTAGCACACCACCGGAATTACGAACGAAGGTTGGATACCGATCCGGTCGGACAACACGCCCTGCAACCACGGAATGACCGCGCCGCCGACGATGCCCATGATCAGCAGGCTCGAAGCCTTGCTGGTCATCGGCCCGAGGCGCTCGATGGCGATGGTGAAGATGGTCGGGAACATGATCGAGTTGAACAGGCCGATCGACAGCACCGCCCACATCGCGACCGAACCCTTCGTGCTCATGGTCAGCGCCAGCAGCGCGATCGCGGCGACCGCGAACAGCGCCAGCAGGCGGCGCGCATCGAAGCGGCGCAGCAAGGCCGCGCCGATGAAGCGGCCGACCATCGCGCCGCCCCAGTAATAGGCGAGGTATTCGCTGGCCTGGGCGTGGTCGATGTTGCCGATTTCCGGTGCCGAGATGTAGTTGATCAGGAAGCTGCCGATCGAGACCTCGGCGCCGACGTAGACGAAGATCGCGACCACCCCAAAGAACAGATGCCGCTGGCCCAACACTTCGGCGAAGCTGTGGTGCACAGGGTCGGCGCTCTCGGTGGCTTCGGCCAGCGAGGGGATGCGCATCTGGTACACGAACACCGCGAGCAGCAGCAGACAGCCGGCGATGATCATGTACGGCATCTGCACCGAAGCCGCTTCATGCGCGCGATACGCGGCTTGTTCGGCGACCGACATCGCCGCGAGTTCGGCCGTGCCGAGCACCGCGGTCGACAGGATCAGCGGGCCGATCACGTACGGGAACAAGGTGGTACCGAGCGAATTCAGCGCTTGCGCGAGATTGAGGCGGCTCGGCGCGCCGGCCGGGTCGCCGAGCAGGCTGATGTAGGGGTTCGCCGAGACCTGCAGCAGGGTGATGCCGCTGGCGAGCACGAACAACGCACCCAGGAACAAGGGATACGAGGGTATGCGCGCGGCCGGGAAGAACAGCGCCGCGCCGGCCGCCGCCACGATCAATCCGATCACGATGCTGTTCTTGTAGCCGACCTTCGCCACCACCTTGCTCGCCGGCAGCGACATCAGGAAGTAGGCGCCGAAGAAAGTCGACTGGATCAGCATCGACTGCGCGTAGTTCATCTGGAACACGGCTTTCAGATGCGGGATCAGCACATCGTTGAGGCTGGTCAGGCCGCCCCAGGTGAAGAAGATCGTGGTCACCACCGCGAGTGCGGCGGTGTAGGACATGTCGCGACGGGTCATGCGGACTCTCCGGGCGGCGGAACGAGCACCTCGCTGCTGCTGCGTGCCTGCAGCCGGACGGGGGCGACGGTATGGGCGGGCGGCATGTCGGGATCGCGCAGGCGCTTGAGGATCAGCTCCGCGGCCTGGCGGCCGCGTGCGCGCGGGTCGACCGCGATCGTGGTCAGGGTGGGCGAGGCGACCGAGGCTTCGGGAATATCGTCGAAGCCGATGACGGCGAAATCGCCGCCCGGGCGGCGCCCGCGTGCGACCAGGCCGGCCATCAGGCCGAGCGCGACCGCGTCGTTGTAGCAGACCGCCGCGGTCGGCGCCGGATCGCGCACGAACAGCGCACCGGTCTGCTGCGCCGCTTCCAGACGCGTCGGCGCGCATTCCACCAGCCACTGCGGCTCGGGATCGACGCCGGCCTCGGCCAAGGCTTCGCGATAGCCCTGGCGGCGTTGCCGGCACGAGCTCGAATCGCGATGGCCGCCGAAGAAGGCGATGCGGCGGTGGCCGCGTTCGAGCAGATGGCGCGTCGCCAGGCGCGCGCCGTGGGTGTTGTCGAGGGCGAGGAAATCCCAGTCGGTGGAATCCAGCTCGCGGTTGAACACCAGCACCGGCGTGCGTTCGCCGACCTGGGCGCGCACGCGCGCGCCGTCGCTGCCTTCGGCGGGCGACAGGATGATGCCGGCCGGGTCGTGCTCCATCAGCGAAGTCAGCACCGCCTGCTGGCGTTCGACCGATTCGTTGGTGCTGCCGAGCAGGGTGACGAAGCCGGCCGTGGCCAGCCATTCGTCGACGCCCGCGGCGAATTCGGCGAAGAAGGGGTTGGACAGGTCGTTGATGACCAGGGCCACGCCGGTCGAGACCTTGCGCCGCAGATTAGCCGCGCCGCGGTGGTAGACGTAGCCTTGGCGCTTGAGTTCGGCCTCGACCCGGGCGCGGGTGTCGGCATGGACCAGCGGGCTGCCGCGCAGGACCAGCGAGACCGTCGCACGCGACAGACCGCAGGCACGGGCGATGTCGGCCAGGGTGACCCGGCCGCGGGGAGCGGGCGCGTCGTTCATCGTTGACACCTCACAAGGGGTGGTCGGTCGGCAATCATGGCGTTCGGCGGCTTTTGGATCGTTCTAAATGCCGTCATCCTGCGGCCTCAGGCCCGTCCCTGCATTCTGCATTGCAGCATGAAGGGGCCTAGGTCGCGTGTTAGCTTGCCCGCATTTAGAACGATCTAAAAGTGGCCGCCGGGATTTTTGCCGGTCCGGCCGTGTCCGGGCCCCTGTGCCCTATAGACGGAGTGCCCCGGATGACCCGGCCGACCCAGCCTCTCACCTCCCGCCGCGCCTGTCCCACCCTGCGCTGGCTGGCCGCCGCCGCCCTGGCCGCTTGCGCCCTCGGCGCGAGTGCAGGTCCTGCTGATGAAGCCGGCCGCCGGGCCTACGAATCGGTCGACCCTTTCATCGGCACCGGCGGCGAGGGCCACACCTTTCCCGGCGCGGTGGTGCCGTTCGGCATGATCCAGCTCAGCCCCGACACCGAGATCCAGCCGCGCAAGCAGGCCTACGGCTGGGCCGCCGGCTATCGCTACAGCGACAGCAGCATCGTCGGCTTCTCCCACACTCACTTCTCCGGCACCGGCCATTCCGACCTCGGCGACGTGCTGCTGATGCCGATCGCCGGCGAGGTCAAGCTCGAACGCGGTGACTCGAAAGTGGCGCGCAGCGGCTACCGCTCGCGCTTCCGTCACGACGACGAAGTCGCGCAGCCCGGCTATTACGCGGTCACCCTCGACGACTACAAGATCCGCGCCGAACTCACCGCCACCGAGCGCGTCGGCGTGCATCGCTACCGCTTTCCGAAAGGGCAGCCCGCGCACGTGCTGGTCGACCTGCGCACCAGCCTGTACGACTACCCGGGCAAGATCCTGTGGTCGCGACTGCGCCTGCGCGCCGACGGTACCGTCACCGGCTACCGCGAAACCCGCGGCTGGGCGCCGGGCCGTCAGCTGTATTTCGCGATGCGCTTTTCGCGCGCCGTCAGCGGCCACGGCTTCCACGACACCGAGGCCGACGTCGCCTACAAAGGCTTCCCGCCGCCGGGCGAAAAAGACTCGACGAAACGCGCGCAGATCGAAGGCCGCCAGGTGGTCGGCAGCCTCGATTTCGCCGACGCCGACGGCAAAGACCTGGTCGTCAAAGTATCGATTTCGCCGGTCAGCGAAGACAGCGCCATCGCCAACCTCGACGCCGAAGTGCCCGGCTGGGATTTCGACGGCGTGCGCGCGCAGGCGCGCGCGATCTGGACTGAAGCGCTGTCGGCGATCGAGACCGACGCGCCCGAGCCGATGCGCAAGAGTTTCTACACCGCGCTGTATCACACGCTGATGGGGCCGAGTCTGTTCATGGACAGCGATGGCCGTTATCGCGGCCCCGACAATGCCGTGCACCAGGCCAAGGGTTTCCGCTACCACTCGACGTTCTCGCTGTGGGACACCTACCGCGCGCTGCATCCGCTGCTGACCCTGGTGCAACCCGAGCGACGCAACAACGACTTCGTCAATTCGCTGCTCGCCTCGCGCCGCCACAGCCCCTACGGCATCCTGCCGGTCTGGTCCTTCCACGGCCAGGAAACCTGGTGCATGGTCGGCTACCACGCCGTGCCGGTGATCGCCGACGCCTACATGAAAGGCATCCGCGGTTACGACACCGGCGAAGCGCTCGACGCGATGGTCGCCAGCGCCAGCTACGGCCCCTACGACGGCATCGCCCAATACATGGAGCTCGGCTACGTGCCGATCGACGAAGAAGGCGAGGCCGCCTCGAAGACCCTCGAATACGCCTTCGACGACTGGACCATCGCGCGCATGGCCGGCGACATGGGCCGCCAGGACATCGCGGCGAAGTTCGAAAAACGCGCCGGCAACTGGAAGCACGCGTTCGACCCGAACAGCGGCTTCATGCGCGCACGCAAGCGCGACGGCGCCTTCCGCGAACCCTTCGACCCCACCGCCAGCGGCTACGGCACCGACTACACCGAGGGCAACGCCTGGCAGTACTCCTGGTATGTGCCGCAGGACGTCGCCGGCCTGATCGACGCCCACGGCGGCGACGCCAAGCTCGTCGCCAAACTCGACCAGGTCTTCGACGCCAAGGTCGACCCGAAAGTGTTCGAACACATGGAAGACATCACCGGCCTGATCGGCTGGTATGCCCACGGCAACGAACCCAGCCACCACGTCGCCTACCTGTACGGCTACGCCGGCCAACCCTGGCGCACCCAGGAGCGCCTCAAGCAGATCATGGCCAGCCAATACGCCCCGCGCCCCGACGGCCTGGCCGGCAACGACGACCTCGGCCAGATGTCGGCCTGGTACGTCTTCACCGCGCTCGGCTTCTACCCGGTGGCCCCGGCCAGCAACGAATACGCCATCGGCCGCCCCTTCCTGCCCAAGGCCACCCTCAAGCTGCCCAACGGCAAACGCTTCACCGTCGTCGCCGACGGCCTGGACGACGCCCACACCTACATCGGCGCCGCCACCCTCAACGGCCAACCGCTGGACCGCAGCTTCCTGCGCCACGAAGAGATCATGGCCGGCGGGGAACTGAGGTTTACCATGCAGGGGGCGCCGAATAAGGCTTGGGCCAGCGATCCGGAGCAGCGGCCGTATTCGATGAGTGCGAAGCGCTGAGGGGGGCGGTCGTCGCCTATCTCTGTCCCTGCACCGATGAGCGCTGTTTGGTAAGGCGCTTCGACTGGTGAGGTGCCTCGATTGCGCCTCGATACGGTCCATCGATTGGCAGGAATCGATGAGGCAGGCCACACCGCTGCAGCGCGCCGTCTCTGCGTCGAGGGCCATGGGCCCCCCGTGCGACGGCGCTGGCACATAACCGCGCCGCTTACGCCTGCCCCGCCCAACCATTAGAATCCCTGCTCGCGCGGGCCTATAGCTCAACGGTTAGAGCAGAGGACTCATAATCCTTTGGTTCCAGGTTCGAATCCTGGTGGGCCCACCATAAAACAAGGGGTTTCGTGATACCCCGCCGCAAGCCTCTGGAATTGCCTCTGGAAATGAGGTCACTTTGCAGAAGGTTTCACGAGCGGCCGGCTCTTATCATAGACCGTCATCATCGCTTCGCTGAGGCCTGCCGCGTCTTGCTTCGCCGCCTTCGTTCCGGGTGTGTCGGTCACGCCCTTGCGCTTGAGGTCGTGCGGGGCTGAACCGCTCGTCCTCGGCGATCTTCCCGAGCTCGATCGCCAGTTTGATAAAGCGCTGCCACAGCGTGTCGAGCCCCGACTTGTCCAGCGGCCGACCATCGCGGGCTCTGGCGCAGCCGGCACGGATTTCACGTGCGTGGCCAATCCAAAGCAGGTGATTCCAATCGAGCTCCCGCTCGGTGCAAGTCAAACTTTCAACTACCAGGCAGTTTCGTCGACCAGCACCGGTCTATACGCCGACGCCCTCGGCTACACATTCGAGCTCTGACCATGTACGCAGTGACCACAAACGGCTACCGCTCGATCGCTCCAGGAGACGTGCTTCAGTCCGGCGAGCGCGTGTTTGCTGAAGTCCCTCTGGAGACGCTCCGCGCCATCGAGATCGCCGAGAAGCGGCTCCTTCGAAACGACATCCTTCGCGGGTGCGACTGGACGCAGGCACCGGACTCGCCATTGGCGCTGATCGACAAGCAGGCCTGGGCGACGTACCGAGCCGCGCTCCGGGCGCTGCCGCAGCAGCCGGGCTTCCCGGACGTCGAATGGCCGAGGCCGCCGAATCTGGCCGACGGCACGGCGGACCAGCCTGACCCCAGCAGTAGGACTTCTCCGACCAGGGCATAGGCAAGCGCCGACGCCGTCGACGAGGATGTAGCGGCAATCTAGCCTCGCTGGCGGCGCGGACCTTTGGTAAGTCCCACCGCGGGATAGGGATGTCCGGGACGGCACCCCGCCAGCGTTCAGCTACGTGGTGCCGAGGCGAGCTTGGCCCGTGCCATGCGTATCGGGCGCTCCCGGATGACCGCCCGTCGGGACGGGACGACGGACCTGTTCAGGCGGGGTCGCGGGTATTGCGATCCAGCAATGGAACAATCCCTCGTGGCTACGCAACAAATACTTCACTAGCGGTTGCGTTGCTACGTTGTAGGGTGTAGGCATGACCTGAGAAGGCCCCCACCGCCCCCCCTAAATCCCTTCGTCGGGACATGGCCGGTAGCACAGTTGACTTTCGTGTACTTATGTTATCGTGCCGGCCGCTGGTACAGCAGTTGCTAGCTGAAAGCTGAACAAAACGGCAAAAATCTGACTTTGAGTACCATTTTTGGGGAGAGGATCCCCATATGTCGAGCACAGGGAAGCGCTCACCATCCGTTTTGGCCGCGCCGATCGTAAGCCGACGCATTGTCGGCTATAGCTGTGTCTACGATCTGCAATCCAAGGGGGTGGTTAATGGCAGACATGCCAGAAGCAGGGCAGCAAAGCGTGAATGAAGCTCTTGAGCTGATCACGAAGATTTGGTGGGAGGTTGTGACCACAGCTAGCAAGCTGCTTGAAGCCGATGGGAAGTTCGGGTTTCACATGATTGAGGGTAACCTCAACCCAAAGCTTGAAGATATAGCGCGTGGTTTAGGTTTTTTGGAGCACATCCTGAACGCTATGGCCGACAGCCCTTATCTCGGACATGACGAAAGAAGGATGGCACTGAATAGCAAACAGTGCATCTTGATCATTCGGCTTCTAGCAGACGCTTTGAAGGCGAAAGACCAAGAGGAATATGACAAGGCCATCAGGCTCTTGGACTTGCAAGCGAAAATTTGAACTTAGGAGTGACCGTATGAACGCCGCCGCCTTGAATTTTGACCTGTATGCGCTCGCCTCTCCGAAGTCGATGCAGGATCTTATTGCTCTGGCTCATGAGGCGTTGTTCGAGATCAAGCGTATCAACGGCTATCTCGATGGAATGTTTGCCGAGCTCGACTGCCCGGTGGACGCGTGACAGGGGAATAAATTTCAAAGAAGGCCCGCTTCGGCGGGCTTTCTTTTCATAAGAGATACCCCACAGGGACCCCCGCCAGCACTGAATGATTCACTGGCCGCGACGACCGGGCGCACCCTGTGAGAAGGCCGGGGACAAAATGCGGCTCATGGTCACAGAACTGCCGCCCCCGGGTTCCCGGGAACTCACTCCCCACGATCTAGCGTCCTTGCCGGCGCTGCCGGCTGGCTTTGAGTGGGCGCGGCCCAACCTCGGCAATAACATCTCCACTATCGACTACGTGGAAATCCGGGTCGCGGGCCAGATGGTGGCGTCAATTGTCCCCCTCGCAACCCGGCGAGGGTTGGCTGGCTCAGATCGGCTGCCATCGGGAGTCAAGGGAAGGCCGGCATCACATCTGGACAAGGTCCTTCGGACGGGGTGTCGACTACGTGGGCGGCTGGGTCCGGCGGTACGGCCCAGCCATTGCCCTTGAGGCTACAGCCCAAGACGAAGCCCTCCTCGGCCGCCATACGCGCCGAGACCTTGCGGGCGGACGCGCAGAGGCTTCCTGACTGGGCCGGGGGCCCGTACCGGCCCTGCGGCGGTGTCCGCATTCGTTGAATTAGCGCCGCCCACAGCAAAAACCCCGCCGGGGCGGGGTTTGAATCGGCTTGCTTATTGGTTCAGCTAGAAGACGAGTTCGCCCTGCTCGGCAATCTTCACTCGAAGGCCGTGGAAGAGGGCAGGTATTTGCAGCCTGTTCTTCCAGTCCCGGGTTACGAAAACTGTTAGAACGTCGCCCTTGGAATCGCTGCCCGCCATCACGTTCACATGCTCTGACGGAGCATGCAGCGATTCGCGCAGTTGCTCAGCAATGTGTCGTGTTTTTGGCTTCATATGTTGTGTCCGCTAACCAGGGTCATTCCTAGGCGTGCCAGGATCGGCTGCAGCGGTAGCACGAGGGAGTAACCGCCGCCCTTTGCGGAGCTGCTCTGCATGCCGCCGAAGACTATACCAACTGCATGTCGAGCCCCATGTGAATCCATGTGCGTCACCAGCGACCCAGAATCGCCACCCTCTGAGAATCTGGTCGCCAAGCCCTCAATTAAGTAGACAGGGGCCAGGTGCACAGGGCCTTTGAAGTCGTAGACCGCCGCGTGGTAGGGCATGCTCAAGCTTCCGGCCATAACTCCGACGACAGTGCCAACTGTATGCCCAGTGGTTCTCCCTACCTTAGACACGCTCATCCCGTCTGCAATCGGCAGAACGGAGGCAGGGGTGTCGTAGAAATTTTGCTGTGACGAGGACATCGCCCCCATGTTCGCCACTTCGAAGAACGCCACATCGCAGTTGTCCTTCCATGGCACGGTATCAGGTGACCCAGGTATCAGCGGCAGGCCGCCGGCATAATAGCCAATCGTGAAAGGAGCGATGTTTTGCGCGCAGACATCAACAATGCCTGGGGCAACAATAGGTGTGCGCAAGGCGGCATGATTACATCCGGAAACTACGTGTCCATTGGATAGTCCGTAGAACCTTTGCCCATTGCTAAGCAGCGCGCCTAACGTCCCAGCTTCCCTATAGTTTCCAACGGATATCGAGCTGCCGCATGTGTAGTAGTTGATGTTGTTCAATTGCTTCAGTGCATATGGCGCTCCGGCAAATGTTGTAGGGGCATCCGGACCGATTGGTGTCGTGACACCCTGCTTGTAGATCACAGCGACATCATCGACGAGTGATGGGAGCTTCTGCAGTAGCTTTTTAGTTTTCGGAGCTGCTTTCTTCAGATACACGAAGATCTGATGTCCGGAAGCGTCAGACGCAACCGCTTGCACAAGGCGGTCACGAAGGATCTCTTTGGCTTCAGCGCTGACTGCGGCAAGAGGGTGCGGCGGAGGCGGAGGGGGGACAGGCTGCGGCGGAGCGTCGAGATTCGAAAGCCCCTCGGAGTAAGCCCAATGCAGAAATAGCTGTGCGGCATAACTTGGCTGCATAACATCCCCTGTTTGGCTGCGATCGTCGCAGCCGTCCCCTTGCCTACGTAAATTGTGCCCCGGTCAGGCCATGACTCTGCAAGCTTCCGCAGGCGCAGCTCTCAAACCGCCTTCATCCCCAGCACCGAGACGACTTTTCCGGTGGTCAGCGGCCTACCTGTCGTGGCTCCGATCCGGAGATTACCTGTGTTAATAGGGGTTGTGCAGGAGAGCGCCTTTTCGCCGGCACAGCCGCGATTCTCAGGCCGTGCGAATCAGCGCCTCTAAGCTCAGTCCCATGACTGTCGCAGACAAGATCCCGTGGCAAGAACTTGCCCTCACCGCCCAGGAGTGCGGCGAGTTGTGGGGCATCTCGCCGGAGCACTTCCTGGCGACGATTGCCTGTAAGCCAACATTCCCGGTTCGTACTACACGGAAGCCGGCGACATGGAAGGCTGGAGAGGTCATCGAGTGGCGAGATAGCAATAGGAGCGGCCACCGGCAGCGGAGGATGCGTCGCATCACCTTAAAGCTCAAGGATGAGGGGGCGGCAGATGGCCAGTGAGTCCCTTCTGACACGCAAGCAGGTGGAAGCGCGGATAGGCTTCAAGCACTCGACGCTGTACAAGTGGATCGCTGCCGGCGAATTTTCCCGATCGCGTCGCGATCCGCTCACCGGATCTGTTCGTTGGCTGGAGTCGGAAATTCAAGCCTGGATAGAGGCCTGGATTACCAGGTCTGAAAACGGAGGGCGAGCGGTTGGCGGTCGTGCCAATAGATTGATGAGTAAAGGTGGAGGGCCATGCCGTGAACCGATCCATCGAACCCGAATCACCCGGTCCGAGCCGCCGGACGCCGTCTGAGCGTCCCGAGGGGCTCTGGAAAACTCCGAACCGGACTGTTACGTAGCAATGGTTCCACGGCCCGCCCTCTGGAAATGAAAACGGCCGAAAGCCTTGGTATATAAGGCTTGCGGCACGGACTCATAATCCTTTGGCTCCGAGTGCGAATCCTGGTGGGCCCACCACTTCGCTCGGAAGTGGCCTTTATCTCCCCCTCCGTAGGTCGAGAAAACCCTTATTTCACGGGTTCCAGCGTAAGCCGTGGTTTCGGAGAATCGGCGAAAAACGTGACCTGGCGAAAAAATCGCCACCCGGTCCTCTGGCTCCACATCGGCTTCTTACGCTGCACGCTCCTGGCCCATAAGGCGCAGGAAATCTCAGGTGGCGATAAATGCCGAAAACCGACTTGACGGCCCCGACGAACATCGCCCGCGCCAGACTCTGGGCGGGAGCCAAGTCCGGCGCCGACATATTTGTCGCTTAGGGCGATTTGCCGCTGCCAGGCCAAGCCGAGTCACGACATTGCTCGCCGGCCGCGCAAGCACGACGCAGGATTATTTGCGACGCATCGGCGTGATCGCGGTCACGGCGAAAAACGCCGTGTGCGGCAGTGATCGGGCTCGAAGCCGCGGCCGCGCAGGCGTCGCCGCGGCGCTAGGGTCGTTCCTAGCTTGCGGGCGCCCGAGCCCCCATTAAGGTTTCCGGCAAACCCCACTCGCGCTCGCGTCCGTCCATGACCGACCCCACCCATCCCGTCGCACCTCCGCCGATCTTTCCGCTGCCCACCACCGGTTCCAGCTACGACGCTGCGGTGCTGGCCGAAGCCGACCGTATCGTCTCGACCCACCAGTACTGCGGCCGTACCGATGTAGAAGGCATGGCCTACGCGGTCGCCGACTATGCGCGCCAGCATCCCGAGCAGGGCCAGCAGCTGCAGGACGCGATCGGCTCGCGTCTGCTGCCGATGGATCAGATCGCCCTGACCAGTGCGGTGCAGACCGTGCAGCGCCTGGACCAAGCCAAGCCGATCGGCACTCAGCACGGCGTCGCCGTCGACGTCGCCCCGGGCGACAGCGAGCGCAGCGTGCTCGACAAGGGCTACCGGCAGATGGCTGCCGACGCCGGGCTGTCGCCGCAGGCCGTCGCCGAGTTCGCGCGCCGCGCGCCGGCGCTGGACGACGGCACGCTGCACGCGCCGTCGGGCGATCCGCAAAAGCAGGGCCCGGCCATCGACTTGTCGGCCGCACGCGACGGCAAGATCGAACTGGCGCCGACCTCGGCGCAGTCGGGCCTGCTCAAGCTGCTGGCCGCGCAGGACCGCTCCAGCCTGGATCCGAGCGCGCCGACCGGCGCCGCCGCCGGCATTCCGTTCATGCCCGACGGCAGCCGCGCCGGCGCGCCCGGCAACGGCGCGGTCACTCCGGAAATCGCCGCCGAAATGCTGCGCAACGTTTCCGAGGGCAAGCCGCCGTTCCGTCCCGACCTCGGCAAAGTCGGCCCGGTGTCGTGGTTCGTCACCGAAGGCAATCCGCACGTCGGCGTCGGCAACGACAAGAGCGTGGTGGTGCCGGTGGAAGTCGCCAACACCAGCGGCAAGCCGCCGCTGCAGTTCGGCGAGCGTGAACTGCTGGAGATCTACGACCGCAAGTACGCCGCCGCTGCCGAAGCCGTGGAGCAACAGGTGCGCGAGAAGGCCGGCAAGGGCCCCGACGAGCCGCTGTCCAAGCGCAACCAGAACACCATCGAACGCAGCGCCAGCAAGATGGCTGAGCGGCAGATGTGGACCGAGGTCGGCGAAGCCGTGGCCAAGTCCGAAAGCGGCGTCGGCAAGGTCAGCCTGCAAGACAGCATGTTCTCGCGCTCGGCCAACGGCGAGTTCACCCTGACCAGCCGCCCCGAGAACGTACGCGTCCAGGGCGGCGCGCAAGGCCTGCTCGACGTGATCAAGAACCACGGCGTGAAGGCCGACCCGGAGGTGCTCAAGTCGGCCAACGACCTGGCTGCGCGCGAAGGCTGGGCCGGCAAGGTCGAAGGCGCGTTCCGGGTCGGCGGACGGGTGCTGATCGTGGTCGGCGTGGCCGCCGACGCGTACCGGATCTACACCGCCGAGGACAAGGTCAAGACCGTGGTCGAAGTGGCCGGCGGCTGGGCCGGCGCGGCCGCCGCCGGCGGCACGTTCGCTTCCGTCGCCGCGCCGGTCAACGCCACTGGCCCCTGGGGCTGGGCCGCGTACGGCCTCGGCACGCTCGCGTCCGGTGCGGTCGGCTACATGGCCGGCTCGGAAATCACCAAGACCATCTACGAGCTGGTGGTGGAAGGCAAACCGATCGAGGTCGGCGGCTGACGGCGCGGGCCGACAGCGGTCCGCCCCGATCCGATAGCGACCCTATTCCGGCAAGATGCAGGCCATGAACGCAGAACATCGATCGCACATCCTGCTGCGCGGCCCGGTCGGGCGCTGGCAATCGGCGCTCGGCACCGCCGCCGGCCTGACCGGCGACCGCATCGAATTCCACGACGGTGGCCGCGGCGTGCTGCACAGCTGGTCGCCGGCATTCGGCCAGGAAGTGCTGCCGTTCGAATGGCGGATGCAGGCGCCGGGGCATTTGTTGGTGCGCCAGATCTACGACGACGGCGACGACGAAGTCGAAGCCTGGACTGCACTGGAGCTGGAGTTCCGCGAACGCGCCAGCGACCTCGGCGCGCAGATGGTGCTGGCGGAAAAAGGCGCCGAAGGCTTCTGGCTGTTGCTCGATCCGCTGGCCTGGGTCGGCCCGCCGCAGTGATGCGGCGGCGCGCGGCTCAGAAATCACAGGCTTCCCAGCCCCGCGCGGTGCCGTCGGTGGGGCGACCCTTGAAGCCCGCATTGAGGGTGTTCTGCGCCCAAGCGAGTCGCCAGACTCGCATTCGCGACACTAGATAGCGGTGCCAGTCCTGTTTGGGCTATCTGCGGCGGCAGGGGTTCACACAGTCGTCACGATCATTTCGCAGCCTTCAAACTTCACTCGCAGGAGCACGTATGAAGATGAATAAGTATCGCGCCGTCGGCACTGCCTTCCTGATGTCGATCGTGTTCAGCGGCGCCGCTCTTGCGGACCGGCATCACTACCAGGTTATCGGCGAGGGCTACGGCCACGACCGCGATCAAGCGTACGAAGCCGCATCGTATTACGCGAACCAAGCTTGTTACTTGGGATGGGGAGAATCCACTCAGGAGGAGACGATCCTCGTCGAAGAGTTTCAGCCGGCATCGGGCTACTGGTACGTTAAGCTGGCGCAAGGCTGCTTTTCGGACGACTAACCGAGTGCGGCCAGCGTAATTCAAGCGGCAAGCCGGGCAACGCCCGGCTTACCGTCGGCGCCGAGTTGCGTGGCCTTGGGCTGGATGCCAGTAGGCCCGCTCCTCCTTCTTCCTTAGTAGAGCTTAGCGGCTAGCCCCTCTTCTTCAGGGCGCCCGCAAAGAATCCGCGCACCGAGTGCTGCTGCCATTCGGTCGTTGCCATCACTTGCGCGATGGTCGCCCGCCTCCGGACGCAGCAGCAGGCCGGCCGCTTGATGCAGCTTACTCTGAACGCGTTTCCGGTGGGTTGGGCCTACTGGCCCCGGTGCTGCCGGTGCTGCCGGCATCTATGTCCCGGCCCCAGGTCAGAACTGACTGTCGCATCGATCGCAGTGTTTTCGCCTGCGTCGTCGTCGGCGTTGCCGAGCTCATCGCCATCGGCGTGTTCGGGCTGTGCGAACGCCTCGATTTGGCTGCTGCACGCACGGAACTTCTCACTCGTTGGCTGCTGATTCTTTTGTGAGTCGAGTCGCATTGGGGCGAAATAGAAGCCGAATTTTGTGAGACGTATCAAGCATCGGTCAAAAAGATTGGCCGCGGCTTCCGCCTAACAGCGTAGTAGCTGGCGATGCGCTAAGACGCAGATGCTTGAACCTAAGGCGACGGTGCTTCCGTCGAATCACAGAAAGGCCATCCAGGAACCTTAAGACTACTTCGTCACTTGTCGCCCTGTGTCGTTGACTAAGGAAAGTCGCTGCGCGAAGCGCCAGGTTCTGATTCAGGCCTGCGTGTTTTGACGGCAGTCGAGCTGGGCCGTGATGTGGGTATGGAACGAGGCTCCTCTGAATTGTGGAACTGTCGCCGGAACGGTAGCGGCCATTCGGAGTGTCCTTGCAATAGTTCTGCACCGCCATGCACGACGCTGTCGACGTGAGCCGGCGGAAGAAAACTCCGTGCTCCACAAACTGCTCGACGACACTATTGCGGTAAGCAATGCCATGCGGCGCGGGTTCCGCGAAGCCCGCGGCGTGACAGCCGATGAAGGCAGCAGCGGTGCCTCACTCAATCCTGGAAGCCAATCAAGATAAAAGGAGATTTAATTATGGCAAACATCCAATGGTCGAACCCTCAATCCCTGGAATACATCCCCGACGGCAAGCTCGTGACGTTCACGGCGATGCATCAGGCCTCATATACGCAATACGTCCAGGTCATCGACTCCGGTGGCAATCCCATCAGCTTCAATCTTCTCGATGGCACTCAGGAGACCTTCCCGATCTCGGGAAGCGGCGTCGAAGTCGGCTTCCTCCAGAACGGAGCCGGCAGGTTCATCATGGCGGAGGGGATGCAGGTGCAGTTCGGCAGCAGCGGGCCGTACATTCCGAAGGTCTCGGCGGGCGACCCAATCGAGTTCTTCGGCGACAGCAAAATACTCGGTGGGGGCACTTTATACGCGACGGAAGACGGTACCGATAACGATTACAACGATACCAGCTTCGTGATCCAGTGGTACGCGCTCGCGGGCTGACCCGCCTTCGTTCCCGTTCCCGTTCCCGGCTGAGGTGGGGGCGGCACGATAACTCATGAATTCCCATGGCTGCCGCGATGGATCGCATGGATTCACCACGGGGCGCAACAATGACGGAGTGCAGCAATGAAGACCCGCATCATTATCTTCGGTGCACTCGCCGGTACGCTGGCGATGTCCACATCGTGTACGAAAACCGAGCCCACTGTCGCCGCTTCATCGATCTCCAAGGATCAAGAAGCATCGTTTCCGGGCGGAAAAAAAATCACGCCGACTGACCTGACCGCGACCCCGGCGCCTCTACCCGCCGCCCCGCCGGCGTACAACTACGACCCCTACAAGCCCAACATCACTCACGAGGAATACGCCCGCTTTGCCTGGCGGCAGTTCATCCATTTCAATTCTCCCGCGAAGAAAAACGGCGTCGATGCCGCCGGCAAGTCTCCGGTAGTGCGGGGGAGTATCGATCCGAGCCGCAACTTCGCCGCCTCCGGCGCAAGCGACTTCCACCAAAGCGGCAGAAGCGCCGGTTCCAACTTCAGCAGCAATCAGCTGGTCTGGGAAACCTTTGCTCACCGGTCCGAGCTGTTCCCGGCGGGATCGGCCCCCAGAGGGAACCTTGCCACCCTGGACCCTGAGTACGTCTTCCAGAAAAAACTCAAGGTCGCGTCGACCGATGCCCGATTCAACAATCTCGACGAAAATACCCAGATCGGCCAGAACCAGATCTTCTTTCCGAAAAACGGCAACACGCCGTCGGCCAATCCCCAGGAAGATCACATCATATTGTTCCAGGCCAAGGTGAACCCTGTTGAATATGATTATGTGAAATCCATCTACAACGCCAACAATCCCCCGACTTCACTGGAACTGCCCCCCAACGGGACGAACCCGGGAGAGTCCGTGGAGGTCAAGTCGGCATGGCGGGAAATGACCCCCGAATTGATCGCGTCCGGCCGTTATCACACGGCCGAAGCCCTGTACTACTACAACGAGAATGGTCAGACCAAGGCTAAAGTGGCCACTTTCGGTCTGGTCGGCGTACACATCCTGCGCAAGATGGAGAACTACCCGACATTCGTCTACACCACCTTCGAACAGGTGGACAGCCTGATCACGCCAGAAAAGAAAGACACCGGGTTGTATATCGTCAACCTCTATGACCAACTGCAATACGATGCATCGGTACCGCCAGGGACGCGGCCGTCGGCCATCCTCAATACCGGATCCAACCGGACCCAGGTCGCGCTGCCCTTGGCAGGCGCAATAGACAGTGCCCACGGCTACGATGTCGTTCCCGGTAAATTCGACGTGCCAAAGGGGTTTTCGGGGCCGATCAAGGTCCAGAATCCACCGGTAACGACATTGGCTGTCTATAACGTCAACACCGAAGTCCAGCAAGCCATGGCCAGCACGCCCGAGTTCAAGAATTCGGTGTGGCAGTATTATCGTCTCGTGGGGCTGCAGGTGTTGCCGACGAACGAGGACAGCTCCATCACGCCGAAGACGCCCGATCCGCTTACCCAGGACTTTTACCTGGCGAATATCGTGGTCGAGAGCAGTCAGCCTGGCATCCAGTTGTTCAAGGGCGGAGTCAAGGATCCCCACCCCGACAAGAAGGATTTCACCCTGCTTGCCAAGCGCGGGTTGCCAAGCATCCTGGGCGTGAAGGCGAAGGGGTTGCCTCCGAATGCCGACCAGTTGGTGATGGGTGGATGCATGGGTTGCCACGGCAACGCGCAATACCCCAGGGACAAAGTTACCGGCCAGGGGCCGAGTATCTTCAGCTTCCTGATCGACGGGAACACCATGGGCGGCCAAGGCTTCAGTGCCGACGTGCGCAACGAATCGGCTGCGGAGTTGAGCGCGAAACGTCTGGAGTATCTGTCTTATTAGGTAGGGCGTGAGCCCGGAAGCGTTCGCGCTTCCGGGCGATGCGCAGCGGTTACGCGGCGCCTTCGAGCCTGGGCCAAGCCGCGGAAAGCCGGGGTGGCTCAACTTCGCTCGCTCATGCCGACTTGTGTTGGCCTTTGCTTTCTCATCTGGCTTGGCCCGGGATTTCTGTCGGTGGCCATGTCTGTCTAGGCGCGTGGGGCCGAACAATTCATTCAAGCCGAAGCCGAAGCCGCTGCGTGGTTTGACGTCCACCAGGCTAGGTGGGCGGACCGGTTGGGATCAACGATTTCCGGCGCCTGAGTCGTCATGCCAAGCACTCTCCCGACGTAGCTGACGTCTACCCGCCTTCCATGCAGTGTGCTTTCTATTGCGGATAACACCATTCGCGGCGGCGGCTGCATCAGCACGTTCTGATTCGAAGCACGCCAGGCATAAGCCTCGGCAAGCGGGAACACTCGGCCAAGCCGCCCAACGCCAAGGCCCCGGCCGCATCGGATGACTATTGGCCGCAAGCAGCATCGAGCGCCGTTGTCCCAGTAACCAGGGGAGGGAGCGCCATGGCTGGTAAACCGCATTTCGAGGTTTATCGGGAAGGCATGAAAGCCGGTGGGCAGCGCTCGTTGTCCAATGCGTTCTTGGCGGGATCTCCGACCGATGGACAGTGGCATTGGCGACTGGTCGGTGGAAATGGGGAGCCGATGGCCTATGGCGAGTCCTACCCAGACAAGGACTCGATGCTGCGGACCATTACCCTCATTGCGAACTTGGGAGGCGCTGAGATATTGGAAGTCAACGGCTAAGGAATTAGCAGCCCTTGTTCCTTCTGTGCGCTCGGCCAGTCTAAGGACGGAACCATTCATGAGGATTCACGTCAGCTATCACCCGTTTGCGCCGGCCGACGCGCACAGCTTTTGCTTCGACGATATGGGCCGCGATGCATGCATCGAGCGCTTGACCCAGCAGCTAGGGCTGGAGCCGGACGCCTCGGTCACGCTGAAAGCCGTCCTGTCGCACGGCGGTTGCGTTCGCCCCGAGGGGATGAGCCTTCGCCAAACGCATGCATACAACATGGCGAAGGTGTCGGACTTGCTATGCAACTGCTGGTATACGAGTAACTACCGCTTTTCCGCGTTGCTGGAGTTTCCCGATTTCGGCCGGTACGTGACCGATTGGCGGTACCTCATGCCTGAGGGGAGTGGTCGCGAGCCCTCTGCCCATGAGAGGTTCGTGCCCCGCAACGACGTTGTTTTTCTAAGCTGCGCAGGACTGAAGCGGTTGCGTGCCGATTACGCCGAACATGGGGCCGTGCGCTCGCAGTTGCATCGTGCGTTTCCACGCGGCTGGCTACCGATTTTCTGGGCAGCGGCGGACTACGCCGTCGCTCGCGATCGTGGGCTGATTGAAGCGAAAAACCTTGTACGCCCTGACGCCATCGCGCCGTCGTCGCTTATGGCGTAGTGAGAAATGGTGAGCGTCCGACGTTATGAGGATGGGTGCACAGAAGTGTCCAGCGTCCTGTCCTATAGCGTTGCCACACGTACCGCATCCGCAGCGCGGACCTGGCAGGGAAGGGGGATAGAGGGGGTTTGTAAAACGATCAGCGCAGCTGCTGCAAGCGGCTCGAACGGTTGCACTCGTTTCCCGGGGCTCCAGAAGTCGTCTCTCGCCGTGGCTACAGCGGCCGAGCGTTAAGTCCGTATGTCGAGCCCTCGGCGCACCGGAGTCGTGCTTGAGTCGCCCTGAGACAGGCTAGGAGATTGCGCAATGATAGGCACTTTGCTCGACTTGGCGGCCGATGTGGCCCGTTGGCTGCATGTACTCGCTGCGTTCGGTTGGTTGGGTGCCGGCCTTTGGATAAGGCGCCTGACGCTGCGGGCCAAACCGCTCCTGGATCAGCGCTCCGAGCTGGAGGTCTGGGACACGCACAGTCTGTCGTTTTGGCGGACCTCAAAAGTCGCGGCGCCTACCGCAGAAGAGCTGGACGGCCTGGTTTGGTCGTTCAATCAGATTCGCTGGCTGGTCGGCTCTGGCATCGTGTTGTTTTGCCTAATCTACTATCGGCAACCCCTGGCGTATTTGGTCGACCCGAGCATCGCTCCGCTATCGGCTCGGGAAGCGATTGTGGCCTCGCTGCTTGGCCTGGTAGGCGCGCCTGCGATCAACGAGCTCGTCAATCGCATACCGCTGCATTTCAAAACTCTATACATGACCGCGACCATCGCCCATGTCCTCGGTTGGGTGGGGCTGTACGCGAACCTGTTCTCCCAGCACGGCGCCATGATCCAGATCGGCGCCATGCTGGGTGTAGTGATCGCGTCCAATGTTATCTGGTGGCTCTATCCCAGGATGCGTAAGGCGTATAACGCGGTGCTGAAGAGCGAGCAGCCGGATCCCATCGACAGGCTGTACTGGGATCGGCGGGGCCGCCATGCGTACATCACTTTAGCGATCGTCTTCCTGATGCTTTCCAGCCACATGGGAAGTCTCGTCCGGGCTAACGGCCACCCTTTCCTTACCATCACCGCCGTACTCGCTTTGAGCGTGGTGGCCCGATGGGTCCTCGACGCCACCCACCAGAACGGCGGGGTCACGCCGATAGAACCCCGCTGGATCGCTGCGACAGCAGTCCTGGCGCTCGGCCTGGGGATAACCTGGATGGCTTTGCCGCGGATTCCAGCCAAGCAGGTCGGCACTCCCGCCAGTACCCAGGTCTCGGCAAGCATCGCTACGCACCCGGCCATGCACCGGCCTGAGCACCCGATAGCGAGTTCGATCGCGAGCTCCGCCGCCATGAGCGCCGTCCCATTGCGCGCCGATGCGATCGTTCAACGGCGCTGCGCGGTTTGCCACGCCGCGCAACCCAGCTACCCAGGCATGGCTTCGCCTCCGCGCGGAATCGTCTTCACGTCCGAAACCCTACCGCTGTATGCAGGCCTCATCGCCGCTGTAGTGCAGAGCGAACGCATGCCGCCCGGCAACGCCACGGACATGCAGCCGGACGAGCGCAAGGCCGTGACTCAATGGGCGAGCGAGCATGCACGCTGAGCTGCTCCCCTATTGGTACCCGATAGCGCGCAGCGAAGACGTGCGCGAAGGTCCCGTCAGCGTATCGCTGTTGGAAACCGATCTCGTGCTGTATCGGTCCGGCCAAGACATCGTGGTGGCCGCCGATCGTTGCCCGCACCGCGGCATGCGGCTCAGCTTGGGACAGCATCGAGAGGGTGCCTTGATATGCCCCTATCACGGTTTGGCATTCGGGCAGCAGGGGCGCTGCGTCCATATACCGGCGCATCCGCACCTCACGCCATCGCAGCAGTTCCGGCTCTCCACATATCCTGCGGTGGAGCGCTATGGATTGGTCTGGACCTGTCTTGGCACTTCGCCTTCGCCGTTTCCGGAGCTGAGCTCCGATTGGGCCGATCCCGCATTTCGCAAGGTGACGCCCGATCCCGTACCGATCGCCGCCAGTGCGGGGCGACAGGTAGAGGGCTTCATAGACGTGGCGCATTTCGCACACGTGCACACCACGACGTTTGCCGATCCCGCCAACACCGCGGTGCCTGCCTACGCGGTCCAGGTCGACGAAGATGGGTTGCGTTTCGATTACTGCAGCACGGTCTCGAACTACGCCGTCGGCAGTGGGATGACTGCGAAGGGCTTCGTGTGGCGTCGAAGCTTCGATGTTCGCCTTCCATACCTGGCTCACCTGACCGTGCATTTCCCCAACGGGCGCCTGAATATTTTGAACGGCGCCAGCCCGGTGGCGAGCGATCGTAGCGTACTGTTCTCGCCGGTGTGTTTCGATTTCGAGATCGGCACCGACGAGGCGGTCAAGGATTTCAACGCCCGCATCTTCGCCGAGGACCGTCTGATGGTCGAAAACCAGCAGCCGCGCCATCTTCCGTTGGAGGCCGCCGAAGCCTCCTTCGCCGCGGACCTCGCATCGGTTTATTACAGGCGCCTGTTACGACAAATGGGGTTGTCCACCGCATAAGCAGCACCTCTCCACTTCGGTCGAATTCTTAGTGCCGACGGAAGTGGGGTGGCACCAACGCAGCAGGATAGGACGCCTGCCGGATTACCCGGAGGAGGCCATCACGATGGATGCTTTGATCGATTTCATGACCGACATCGTGCGCTGGCTGCATGTCATTGCCGCGATCGCCTGGATGGGCTTCGTGCTGTGGCTGCGCAGGCTGGTGATGAGGGCCCGCCCATTCGCCAGCCCGCCGGCGGATCTTGAGGTCTGGGACACGCATAGCCTCGGGTTCTGGAAAACGGAAAGAATCGCTCATCCCACAGCATCCGATCTCGAAGGACTTATCTTGTCTTTCAATCTGATCCGTTGGCTGTTCGCTACCGGCCTGGTTCTTTTCGCGCTGATCTATTACCGGCAACCCCAGATCTACCTGCTCGACCCCAGCGCCCCGTCGCTGTCGTCTCGCGCGGCAATCGCCCTTTCGTTGGTCGGATTCATTGGCGCTCCGCTGATCAATGAGGCGATCAATCGTATCTCCCTGCAGCGCAAGGCCCTCTATTACTTCGCATGCGCCGTTCATCTTCTGGCCTGGACCTCGCTCTACGCGAATTTGTTAGCGCAGCAGGGTGCGATGATTCAGATAGGGGCGATGCTTGGAATAACCGTATCGGTCAACATACTGGGTAATCTTTATCCGGCGACGCGTGAGGCGATGGCCGCGGCGATACGGGGCGAGCGAACCGATCCGGCCAAGAAGCAGTACTGGGATCGACGCAACCAGCATTCATTTCTGCTGCCCGCTATCGTCTTCCTGATGCTTTCCAGCCACATGGGCAGTGCCATAAAGGCCAATGGCCATGCGTTCTTGACCATCGTCACCGTACTGGCCCTCAGCCTGGCTTCGCGCCATGTGCTGGAGATAATCCATCGCAACGGTGGCACGTTGCCGACGCGACTTCGCTGGGTGGCTGCCTCCGCCGCGGTCGTTCTGGCGATGGCAGTGGCGTGGTTGCTAAGCATCGAGCACAAGGCCGATCCCCAAGCCAGGATATACGCCCCTTCCGGCGTTGCCGAAGCCAGCACACCTTCCGCAAGGACGGTCCCGCGCAGATCCGCTTTATGAGCCCCCCGCGCGTATCGCGACGAGTGTGGTCTATCGGTCTGGTGTCCGGGATGGGCGGCATGCTGGTGATGCTGGACGCCACCCTCGCCGCACTCGCTCTTATCGCTGTCCAGGCGGATCTGAACGCACCTCTCGAAGACGCGCAGTGGGTCGTTTCCAGCTATCTGATATCCATGGCCGTTTCGCTGCCGACCTCGACATGGTTCGGCAACCGGTTCGGGCACGGCCGCATCTGGGGCGCCGCGCTGGCCGTCTTCATTGCGGCGTCGATAGGCTGTGCGTTTGCGGCCAGTCTCGAAACACTGATTGCCGCTCGTATCGCCCAAGGGCTGGCTGCCGGCATCTTGCTGCCGACCGGGCATGCCATCCTGATAGCAGGCGCTCAGCGCGACCAAATAGGCCGTGTCTTAGGCGTTGTCGGCACCTTGATCAGCCTGGCCGCTGCGATCGGGCCTGGCATAGGCGGTTGGTTGGTCGACGTCGCCTCGTGGCGCTGGCTGTTCTGGATCAACGTGCCGTTAGGAGCGATCGCCGCGGTGTGGGCGGCGAAGGTGATGCCGGGCGGCGTCGCCCAGCACGGCCTTAAACTTCCTCTAGGGCAGCTTTTCCTCATCGTGACCGGGCTGCCTTTGGCTCTGTACGGCGCGTCGGAGATCGCCTCCCGCTATCCATCCGGAAACGGTTGGCTGTCTATCGGCGGCGGCGCCCTGTTGCTGGCCCTCTTCATCGCGGTTGCCCGTACGAGCAAATCGTCGCTCCTGGCGCTCGAGCTGATGCGAAATCCCCAGTTCCGCGCGTCGTCGCTGCTGGCCGTGGGAAACAGCGCAAACCTGTTCGGAGGATTGCTGTTGTTCCCGCTGTACTTTCATGCCAAGGGGATGAGCCACTCGCAGATCGGTGTGATGCTGCTATTCATGGGGGCCGGAACGTCCTGTGCGCTGTATCTCGCCGGCCACTTTGTGGATCGCTTCGGCCCCCGGCCGGTGGTCCTGGCCGGAGCCGCCATGCTGGCGGTATCTGCGGCGCCCTTTGCCCTGGTATCCGTGCCATCCGACATCGCTGCGGTGTTCATGTTCGTCCGCGGCATCGGGCTGGCCTGGACTACGAACCCGACCACCGCGGCCGCCTATGCCGCGGTGGACCGAAAGGACATCGGCGGTGCGGCCACGCTGGTCAACATCGTGCAACGCGTCAGCGGCGCGCTGGGCGCGGTAGCGGTAG
Source organism: Lysobacter sp. 22409 (assembly GCF_052045105.1). Classification (NCBI taxonomy): domain Bacteria; kingdom Pseudomonadati; phylum Pseudomonadota; class Gammaproteobacteria; order Lysobacterales; family Lysobacteraceae; genus Lysobacter; species Lysobacter sp. 22409. The sequence continues at coordinate 68,154 of NZ_JBQEOE010000020.1, forward strand.
TCGCAATTATCGGATGGCTGGACGGAGGCGGGGGGCATGGCGAAGTCCGTGCGATGGGACTCATGGTCGTCCTGCCTCTGCTGCAGGCCTGGTGGGGAACCTATCTGACCGGATATCGCGCCATGCGCGAACCGGGTTAACCCTTCCTCGCGTCAAGCCGCACGCTGTCGAGGCGTTACCGACAGAGCGGTCGGAGGCTTTATGAGCTACTCGCAGAAACTCATGGATTACTATTACCCGGTTGCCAGACTGCAGGATCTCGAGGCAGCCACGATAGAGGGTAAGCCGCTGGCGGCCGTGCTGCTCGGCAAGCCCCTGGTGATCTATAAAATTCAAGGCGAAGTGGTGGTTGCAGATGACCGCTGCCCGCATCGCGGCGAAATGCTCTCTGCAGGAGCCGTGAGCGAAGCAGGGTTGCAGTGCCCTTACCACGGCTTGCAATTCGCCCATCTGGGGGCATGCGCAAGAATTCCAGCGCATCCCCAAGTGCAAAATTTGAAGCGGTTCGATCTCTGCTCCTATCCGGCCGTGGAGTCTCACGGGCTGCTGTGGACCAGTCTTGGAGCAGGCGCATTCTATGAGCTTGGGCTTGGGCTTGGGCGCGAGAGCGAAAGCCAGCGGCTGGTCGTGGCGCCACCGGTAAACGTCAATGCTTCCGCTGGCCGACAGGTCGAAGGCTTCATGGATATTTCGCACCTGCCATTCGTACATCGCACAACATTCAGCGAATGCACTGCAGAGGCTATGCCGGCGTATAAGGTCGAATCGTTCGGTCGGGGTTTTAGTTTCGAATACAGTAGCTCGCTTGGAAATTATCCGTTTGAGCATGCGTCGCCAAAGGATTTCACCTGGCGCCGCGCCTATCGAATACACGCGCCTTTCATCGCCATTCTGGATATCTATTTTCCGGACGGGCTATTTACCATCTTCAACTGCGCATCCCCCGTCAGCGAGGAGCAGTGCGTCTGGTTTTATCCCATCCAATTCGATGAATCGTTGGGGTTGGGCTCGGATGCGGAGGTCAATGCATTCTCGCAAAAGGTGCAGACGGACGATCTTACTGTCGTGGAAAGGCAACGCCCCAGATACATCGATCTGACCAGCGACTCCGAGCAATCCTTCGGCGCAGATTTGGCATCCACTGCCTATAGGAAAATGTTGCGAAACCTTGGGCTGGTCAAAGCCTGAGCTTCTGCGGCGTTGCCGGATTATTCAGATCAACGGGCACAGCTAAAGCTCCGTGATTTTGACGGTTCACAGCGTTGCTGGGTTGGCACATCGACTGAGCGGCGATCGCGGCGCGCCTGTCGATGCATAAGAGACCGAATGGATCCCGCGTGAGCTTCCTCGCGCATCAAGAATTCTGCGTCAACCCTGCTTGATGAGCGTTCGTTGGCCTATTGGACTGTTCTTACGGGCGGTGGGCTTTGCCAGGCCGGGAATCAGGAAGTCAGTGACGCTCCGGCCATACTTCGTCTTCTGGGCCAACCACACCGGCATCCGGCCACGGCCCGACCAAGTGTTGCGCTTGTTATCCGGGTCGCGGTACTTGGCAGCCACCTTGCCCGTCTTTCGCCGCGGCGCCCGCTTCTTGCCGGCAATCTCGGTTACCGGCCGATCCCCATAGAGTTCCTCGATCGTGTAACCGTGCTGGGCGACCAGTGCGATCACGTTTCGACGCACCAAGGCAATGGGCCGGCGGCTGGATATCAACTGCCTCCGCCGCTCCGCGGCGGTCAGAAGGGACGTCAGTTCCGACAGGCTGAGCTTTTCGATATCGATATTCATAGCGCGCAGGGTCCAGCTCTACCCGGCAACCTGTCAAGCAGCAGCGCCGATGGCCCGGGGAAGCCGCTTCGGGCCGGCAGCTGCAGCCCGTCGGAGCTGGGGCTGCGCAAGAGGGGGCGTATGAGCCTCGGATGCCATTCCTCTTGGCCCTCACCGCCCTCCAATCGCCCTATCGGCCCGCCAAGAGGGGGGGCGGGTACCTGTGGCGCCACCGTGCCACCGCGTCGAACTGAGGCTGGCGTAACGGGTGGACGCCTGGTGATGCGGGTCGGGCGCCATATCGGCCAAGCGATCAGTTGGATACGCTAACGTCTAACAATTCGTTCAAACCGAACTCGCGTCGTGGCCTCGGCACTCGCGCCGTAGCTGCAGCCGCGTCGGCTCCCTGCTGTTCGCGCTGCGGGTCGGGCTTAATATAAATATTTAGGAGTGAGTCGATGGAATGTTTCGCGCACCCCAACACGGCAGCCGTGGGGGTCTGCAAATCCTGTGGCAAGGGTGTCTGCCGCACATGCGCTGTCCAAGTAGAGCGAGGACTCGCTTGTTCCGAAAGCTGCCGACCATTCGCCGAGTCTTTGTCGATGGTGCAGCAGGCGTCCATCCGCAATATAGGTTTGTTGTCCGCCCAGCGCGCCGTGCAGCCTCTATTCGCGGCATTATCTTTTGGTCTTGGGCTGTTTCTGGCCGTTACCGGTCAGAGAGACATCTTTACTTGGTTCTTTCTCGCTTTGGGTGCCGGCCTCGGCGTCGCCTTCCTCCTGTTTCGCCAAAAAAAAAGGGGTGGCAGGTGAGCGGCGTCACTCCTGACAATTCATCAAGCCGAAGCCGTTTCGCGGCCCGGTGGCATATCTATCAATCGATGCGGATCGCCGCGCCCAGCCGCGCCCGAGCCTGACCGGTGAGTCAGATCATCGCGCGATTGAAGTAGGTCGTCTGCTCGAATTCGGCGATATTCGCGGCAATGCGGGGAAGCATCGGGAACATCTCGGCCAGCTCGCTGACGATAGCCTTCGACAGGGCAGCGCGTTGCTCGACACTGCGTCCCTGCATGATCCAGGCGAAGGTGTGAATGAAATCTTCCCGCCCGCCACCGACGGCATGAATTCCGAAAGGGCGTACGCGGACCTTGATGTCCGCTTCCTCGAACAATCCCGAAGAGCTCGCCACTCGATGCAGCCGAGCGATGATCGATTCTTCGTCGTGGATCTGAAGTATTCCCTGAGAACAATCGACTACGAAGTGCGGCATGAGGGTTCCATCGGCTAAAGGGTGAATCGAGGGCGCGATCGCCTCAGAACGAGGCGGGCAGGGCTTAATCGAGCCGGCGCCACACCGACACCGGAATACTCCCATCCGCCCGCGGCGGCACCTTGTAACGCAGTTCCGCGCCGTCCAACTTGTATTGGCGCTTCTGGGTCGTGCCTTCCCAGTTGGGGAAGGACGAGCCTTCGATCGAGAACGCCAGCAACCCCGCCCGATCGTCGATCGCCATCGTGCCGTAGTGGGTGCTGCTGCCCATGACCGCGGACTTGAATTCGTCGGCACTGCCATCGGCCTTGCTCTCGCTGGCGAAACGCAGGCGTTCGGACTTGAAGATCTGCAGCGAATACCGCCCCTTGGTATCGACGACGAGCCTGCCCTTGGGGCTCTCGCCGTAGTCCCGCGTCGTCTTCCCATCCGGCAACAGCTTGTCCGCGGCGACCAGTGTCCAGGTGCCTTGCAATGGGAAGACGTTCGTCGGCATTGGCGCGTCGCGCGCGGCCAGCCCCGCCAGCATTGCGAGGAATGCGCCGGTCAATGGTTTCATCGCGATAAGTCCTTATGGGTTGAGATCGACCGGCCCATCCTAAGCCGCTTGATCGATATGAAAAATGCATTTACAAAGATATCTGGCATTTCAAAATCGAATCCTTACAGATGAAAGCGATGGACGTGGACGCGGTCAGGGCTTTCCTGCTGGCGGCCGACTTGCAGAGCTTCACCCGCGCGGCCGACGTGCTGGGCACCACCCAGTCCGCGGTCAGCCTCAAGCTGCAGCGCTTGGAAGGGCAACTCGGCCGCCGCTTATTGGAACGCACGCCGCGGCACGTTCGCCTGTCGGTCGAGGGTCTGGCCTTTCTCGGTGTGGCGCGCGAACTGGTGTCGTCACACGACCGCGCGGCCGCCGCCTTCGAGACCGAGCAGCGTCGGTTGGCGATCGGCATCAACCAGCAACTGGTCGGCAGCGAACTCCCGTTTCTGTTGCGGCAGATACGCGACCACGATCCGAACCTGCTGGTCGAGATGCGCATCGGCGGCACCAAAGAACTCATGCAAGGCCAGGAGCGCGGGGAACTGGACGCCGTGTTGGTGCTGCGCCCCGAGGATCGCGGCAAGCGCGGCAAGATCGTTTTCGCGGAGCCCTTTTCGTGGTTCGCGGCGGCCGGCTGGGAGCCGCGCGCCGGTCAGCCATTGCCGCTGGCGACGCAAGGCGAGTCGTGCCGCATCCGCATCGAGGCGGTGCGTGCGCTCGACCGGGCCGGCGTTGCATGGCGCGAAGTCTTCGTCGGCAAGGGCGCCGCGATCCTGGGGGCCGCCGCCGTCGCCGGCCTTGCGGTGGCGCTGCTGGCGCGGCGCGCCGCGCCGCCGGGCACGGTCGACGTCGGCGGACTCCTGTCGCTGCCGCCGATTCGCTCGCAGGACGTGATGCTCTATAGCAACCTCAGCGACCGGCGAACGCGCGATGCATTGCGAGTCCTTACGTTGGCGTTTCAGTGAAGGATTTGGGTCGCGGCGCAGGGGTTGTGTCAGCAGCGACTCGTCGCCCATGTGAAACGGCAATGACAGTGAATCAGTTCTGGCTGTCCGGACCGACTAAGGTGTTCCGTCGCATGGCTACGCCTTCACCTTCGAACTTTCCAAAAAGAAACCCCGGCCGAAGCCGGGGTCCTTTACCTCATCTGCAAGCGCAGTGATGGAATCGCTTCACGATTCCTGTCGGCTGCCTTCATCAGAACTTGATGCTCCAGCTTTCGAGCGTGCCGATGTCGTTGGTCGCGTTGTCTTGCACGCGCAGCTTCCAGGTGCCATTCAAGCCTTCGGTGGTCAGGCTGAACGTCTTGGTGCCGCGAACATCGTCGGCGCTGTCGTTGGCATTGAAGCCCTTGATGGAATAGAGCGAGCCGTCCGGCGCGACCAGGTCGACGCGCAGGTCGCCGCGGAAGCTGTGGTCGATCGCCACCGTAACCAGCGCGTTGCTGGGGGCGTTGCCCGTGCGTCCGGCCACCGTGATCGGGCTTTCGATCGTGGTGTTGTCCTTGATCGCATAGTCGGCGTCGTTGGTATAGGTCTGCACGCCGCCGCCCGGGGCCGCCACCGTGACCGAGGCGGTCTTGGTGTGGGTGGCGCCGGCGTTGTCGGTAACGGTCAGGCTGACGTTATAAGTGCCGGCCGCCGTATACGTGTGGCTGGGATTGGCGGCGGTGGAGGCCGCGGTGCCGTCGCCGAAGTTCCAGCTGCGCGAGGCGATGCTGCCGTCGCTGTCGCTCGAGCTGTCGGTGAAGGTCGCCGTCAGGCCGCTGACGGCGGAGCTGAAGTTCGCCACCGGCGCCTGGTTGCCCGGGCCCGGGCCGCCGCCGATCAAAGCGTCCACGGCTTCGAACGCGCGCACCATGCCGAAGCCGTACTCGTTGTCGCGACCGGCCGTGCCCAGGTCGAGTGCGCTGCTCGTCAGCGCATTGCGCACTTCCGTGGCGGTCGCGCTGGGCTTGGCGCTGAACAACAACGCAGCAACGCCTGCGACGTGCGGGCTCGCCATCGAGGTGCCGCTCAGCACGGCATAGGCGTTGACGTCGAAGGTGTAGCTGGGGGTGATGGAGGCGGTCTGGCCGGCCAAGCCGCGCAGCGCTTGCCCGCTGCCCTGACTGACGGCGACGGCGCTGAGGGTGGTGGTGGCCCCACCGGGAAGGCCGGTGTTGTAGGGGAAGGGGTCGGAGACGTTGTTGTACAGAATGATGCCGCGACCGCCGCCGCTCTTGACGAAGTTCACCTTGTCGGACGTCGTGTTGTCGCCACGCTCGCACAACACGATCTTTCCGCTCCAGGCGCCGGCCGCGGCGCAACGTCCGCCATCGATCAGGGCGCCGCTTGCGGCCGCCGAGGCCGAACCCACCATCGGCAGGCTGTCGAAGCTTTGGCTGCCGACGGTGACGGGCTGGCCGATCTTGGGATAGGTGCTAGAAATATCGGAGCCCGGCGCGGCGATATCCACCGCATCGTTGTACTGCGAGAACGAGGCCTTGGCCTTGTTGGCGTCGATCGCCGCGACCGAGATCACATCGGGATAGGAGGCCGGATAGCTCTTGGTGGTGTTGCCGGAGTTACCGGCGGCGGCTACCGACACGATGCCCTGGTTGAACAGATTGGTGAACGCTGTGCTCTCGTTGCTGCTGGGCAGGCCGCCGCCCAGGCTCATGTTGATGACCTTGGCGCCGGCCTGGGCGCAGCGGTTGGCCGCGTTGACCAGGTCGGAGGCGTAGCTGAAACCGCAGCTGGGGCCGTCGAAGTACTTGACGATGTGCAGGGAGACTTTGCCCGGGCTGACGCCGATCACGCCCTTGCCGTTGTTGCCGACCGCGGCGATGGTGCCGGCCACATGGGTGCCGTGGCCGCAGGTGTCGGTGTTCCAGGTCTGGCCCGTGCTGGCATATCCGCTGACGGTAATGCCGGCGAAATCCTCGTGGCTGGCGCGCAAGCCGGAGTCGATCACGCAGACTTTGACGCCGTTGCCGTCGGCGCCGCTGGCGACAGTATCGGGCGCCTGCACTTGCGGAATGCCGTAGGGCAGGTACTCCGCCATCGGGTATCGCGGTACGTCGCGCTCCACCACCAGGTTCGGGTTGCTGCGCAGCTTGCGCAGAACCTGCTCGGGCAGCGACACCACCATCGCGTTGAGATGGTCGAATTCGTAATGCGTCTTGCCGTTGGAAATGCTCGGCGCGGCCGCGCCAGCGGCTCGCGCCATGCTGGCCGTCTCCGCGCGCACCGCGCTCACGGTCTGCTGGATCTGCGTCTTGACCTGGGCCTTCTGGCCCGGTTGGAAGCGGACCCACACACGGTTGGGATCTCCTCCTTCCGGCCGGTTTTCCGGCAGCTGCGCGCCGGCGATGCCGGAGACGCACAGCGCTACCGCCGCCGAAAGCGCGCAAATGCGCGGATGTCGCTTGAATGCACTATTCATATTCACTCCCCTAGAGTTTGTTTTATGTAGTTAGTAACGCGGCGATTGGATTGGCCGCGCAGTGCTGGAAAGATCGGGTGGCACGATCTGAATCCATACTTCGGGAGGGTGTGCGCGAATAGAAGACCAAGACACCGATGACAATCACAGATAAACGCGGGATCAATCACACTTGCGGAAGGAGATGTTTCGCGTGCGAACGCTCGTCTTCTCGATTGCGATTGCGGCCATGAAGCAATCTGTGCCAAGACTTGCACATGAGTGGCGAAAGCGACCGGTGATTGCACTCGCGGTTAGATCCGATCCTGCAGCCGAGGATCAAGCGGGGCTATCGGTCAATGACTAGACGCCGATATATGTGTGTGGGTGAGATCCGGCGAACGCCTGAGAACAATCGCCGCTGCACCGCATCGGATTTCATTGGCGATAAGTATCTCAACTTGCCAGGTGGCCGACCCAATCCAGGCAACCGATTCTTGGCCAAAGTTCAAGGCACCTGTGCGGATGCTTTAAATGGCGATTCTGTGCGACGACCCCATTTGTAGGGGGTAGCGAGAATGCGTGCAGTGAGAGTGCGTGAGTGAAACGCCGCGCTGTTCGGCAGTAGCGTTTTGCAGCGATAGGAGCAGGGACCAGGAAGCGCTCGATTATCGAGACAGGGTTGAAGGAGATCTCGTGATGGTGGACGCCTTGCTCGATTTCGCTGCCGACATAGCCCGCTGGTTGCATGTGCTTGCTGCGGTGGCATGGATGGGGTTCGGCTTGTGGCTTAGGCGCCTGGCATTCCGGGCTCGTCCACTGATCGGTCCGCAAGCCGAGTTGGAGGTTTGGGATACTCACAGCCTGGGTTTTTGGCGGACCACGAAAGTGGCCGCGCCGACGGCTTCGGAGCTCGAAGGCCTGGTCTGGTCGTTCAATCAGATTCGCTGGCTGTTCATGACGGGCCTGGTGTTACTCGGCCTCATCTATTACCGCCAGCCGCAAGTCTATCTGATCGATCCCGGTGTTCTTTCCATGTCGGGGCGAGCGGCCGTCGCTTTCTCGTTGTTGGGGTTGTTGGGCGCCCCGTTGATCAACGAGGCCATCAACCGCATTCCCCTTCGTTATCGGCGCACCTACATTCTTTCTTGCGCGATCCATGTCCTGGCCTGGGTCTACGCATACGCCAGTTTGTTCTCGCAGCAGGGCGCCATGATCCAGGTCGGCGCGATGTTGGGTGTGACCATCACCGCCAATATTCTGTGGTACCTCCACCCGGCGACGCGCGAAGCTGTGGACGCCCTGATCAGGGGCGAGCGTCCCCATCCGGTAAAGAAGCAACTCTGGGATCGGCGTAATTATCATTCGTTCCTCCTGCCGGCGGTGGTTTTCCTGATGCTGTCCAGCCATATGGGGGCCGTCGTGCGGGCCAATGGCCACGCATTTCTCACGATCGCCACGGTCCTCGTCCTCAGCGTGATCTCGCGTCGGATACTGGAAGCGACGCACAAGAACGGCGGCGTGATGCCGGCGCGATTTCGCTGGATCACCGCTGGTGCGGTGCTGACCCTGGGCTTGGGAGTTGGCTGGCTTGCATCGGCCCGGCACGGGTTCGATCGAGTTCGCGTCGAAGCCCGTGCGCATAGTGCCGCAACCGATAAGCGCCCATTGCACGCAGAAGAGATCGTTCTGCGCCGGTGCGCGGCCTGCCACGCTGCGCAACCCAGTTTTCCGGGCATGGCCTCGCCGCCTCGCGGGATCGTCTTTACTCCCGATAACTTGCCTCGCTACGCCGGTCAGATCGCGATAGCGGTGGGAAGCGAGCGCATGCCGCCCGGGAATGCCACGGACATGCTGCCGAGCGAGCGTAGGGCGCTGACAGAATGGGCGATCCGTCATGCGCGATGAGCTCTCGCACTACGGCCCGCGCGGCGTCTGGCTCCGCGTGGCCGGATAGGCCACGTCAACCGTTCGCTTGGTGGTGCGTTGGATGCGATGTCGGCCGCGTCCCGCGCGCCGGCGATCAATCATGGAGCGAAACGATGATTCTGGAAAAGGAAGCAACGAGGCGTAATACGAAGTCGCGCCTGTGGGCGGGCCTGGTGTGCGCCGGGGCGGCGTTGGCCTTATTTGCCACCGGTGCCAGCGCGTGCGTACCGACGAAATTACCGATGGGCGCGAAGGGACCGGGGCTTTGCTACGGGGCGGAGGTCTGGACGGAGCCGACGCTGGGAGGGCGAGCGCTGGAGCAGGAGTTCGACTTCTACCGGACGCCCTCGACAACGCCGACACCGTTGATCGTCTGGGCGCATCCGAACGGGATGAGCAAGGCGTTGCCGGAAGACTCGCCGATGTATCAGGCGCTGATCGTCCCGGCGCTGCGGGCGGGCTTCTCGTTCGCGTCTGTCGAGTTCCGGCATCCGGTGACCAACGATGCGCTGCCGAACAGCGATACCGATCCGCGCGTTCCGCATTACGATCTCGCCTATGCGCTGCAGTTCATTCGCGCCAACGCCGATGCGTTGAATATCGACAAACGCAACGTGTTCTTCGTCGGGCAGTCGCGTGGGAGCTTGGCGGTGTGGACGGCGCTGCAGGACGATATGCGCGATCCCGACAGCCCGGACCCGGTCGCGCGTCAATCCACGCGAGTGAACGCGGTCTATGCGGTGAACGCGCAGACGACATATTCTGGTACGGAATTCGCCAATCGGTTCTTGATTGCAGGCGATCGGGCCAAGTTCATCGCCGCGTTCAATCAGCAGCACCCGAAGCACGTCCAATTCGGCAGCGCGATAGGCAGCGTCAACGCAGGCGTCAAGGCGGATCCTCCGGTCCGCTTGATCTACGACAGTCCGGAGGTGGGGCGGCTGTTGTCGCTGGAGGAAATGAGCAAGCGCGATCCGATCCACTACCCGGATTTCGGACCAGCGCTTTGTCGCGCGTACGCGAAAGCGTTCGGCAGCAGCGCCCACTGCACCTACGATGCGGACACACGCTATGAAGGCGACCCGATAGCGGCATACGCCGGCTATGTCGACTTCTTCAAGAGGTATATCCGCCCCGGCGCGTCCAGCCCTTAAGGCGTCCGTGGCCCAGCCTGGGGCCGGAACGTTGAGTCATTGCACCGAATAGCTGGGCGCAGGCTGGGGGCAACCGAGTCACGCTCCCTGTGTCCCCCAGGACGCCTTTAGGTTCCGGCCCCCCGGGCCAGCGCAGCTATGGCGCTGGCCCGGGGTGTCGGTCGCATCGAACCGACTAGGGTGCTTGCGTGTCCTAGCCGAGGTACCGGAGCGTGAAATCCATCTCGGCGTTATTGCCGTCGATCGAGCCCGGCATGTCGAGTTTGTACCGGTTGTTATCGCTGACGCCGCCGCCATCGGAATTTCTGCCGTTATAGGGATCATCCCAACTCACCGATACCGAGTTCCGCGACTGGTCGAGGATGTAGTAGCTCACCGATCCATACGTCCCGGTCCCGAAGCGGTCGGACTCGGACTTCCACTCGCCTCTTTCTCCAGACCTGATGACCGTCGGAGGATAGTCGTCCCATTTCCCGTCCGGCAGGCTCTCCGAATTGCTGTTGAGTTCCAGGTCGTAAGGCGTGTTGTTCTGCAGGGTCACGACTACCGAGCGTGCGGCGTCCTTGGACTGCTTGCGAGAGGTTAAGTCCGACATGGCGGCTGTCTCCTTCTTTGGGGGCGAGGGTGCGATCTCTCTCTCGGCATCGGCGAGCGCCGACCGGTCGCGTCGCGATCGTTGCCTGGCAGGATGGAAGCACTGGCCGGCCGTAATGTTGCTCACGAATCTTCATTCTGTGATCGCGTGAGCTGGATTCAGATTGCGTCCTCCTCGTGTAGCGGCCATCGCAGGGTCTTCCAACGGGTGCCTTGTGCCGCGTCTGCAAGGAGGGCCACCCCGCAGCGATCGCCTGGTCGCGACTTGTGCGCTGGGCTCGCAATCGACTGTGACCTCGGCCCTAGAACCGAATACCCGTGTCGTCGGAGGTAGGGGATCCGTTAGTTCGAGTTCGTCTGTATAGGCGATGTGGATCTCCACATCCGGCGCCACACCGACTCCGCGTGCAGTTCTTGAACCGGGCCGCTCGCAGGCCCGGAAAATAATTGTCGTCGCAAGCTTGTTCCGCGGATTCCGGCGTCCGACCTACGTCACGAAGAACGGAGCCGTCGCACCTCCAGTGCGGTCTATTGCTCGCTGTTCTTAATCACATGGAGCGTAACTATGAACATCACGAAGATCGCTTTTGCTGGCGCGCTCGCTATCTCAACACTGCTGGGCGCGAACAACGCAGCGGCTGCAACGCCGTATCCCACGGCGACAGTGCCGACCTCGGCGAAGGTAGCCCCATCCCCCGAATCGGTCGAGTTCTTCCGGCAACTGTGGGATAACGCGATGCTTTTTGCATACCGCGGATACGGGAACTTCGCGCAGTCCACCTGCGATATCTATCGGTCGCAGGTTTGGCCGGACCCCGGCGCCAATGAGGTCGTACCGCTCCTGCATCATCAATGCCGGATCAGCGTTGTCAACATTTACATCCACCACACCAATCCGCTGCCGTTCCCCCTGTGAACCGCGCCAGTCGCCAAAACGCTGATGTGGCGGCATCGAGGGCGACAGTCCGATGGCACCGATCGGATCGAAGGGCGAGGACGGCCACCGTTCTCGCCCTTCGCCCTATCGCGAACCCGCGCCGCTCAACCGGGCGATGTTCTTCATGCCTGGTTGGAGCGTTAACCTGGGCCAGCACCTTGCCGACAGTTCTGGCGTCGCTGGCAACCCTCCCGGTCGGCGCGTTTCGGGCGATCTTCCCGGCGCCTTGACCGCCTGTGTGGCGATGCGCCGGTTGCGACTGCCCTTTCACAGGCGTTGAGATTCATGCTAATCATGGCAGCCTTCCGTGATTGGTTACGCGCCCAAGGATCGAGCGTATGTCGAAGGTAGTGCAGGTGCTTGCAATCGCGCTGATGTGTTCGATCTCGGGTTGCGCCCCTGTTCGCTACTATCAGGCGCTCTCCGGAAAATCCGTCGCGGAGCCGGAGCCGCCGAAGATCGTGGAGCGCGGACAGCGCGCGCCGTCGCACGAGAAAGTGTCGGCGATGAGCGACGGTTTGTATCTTGCGCGGATTCGTAAACACGGCGAGCAGCGGTTCGGTGTGGTCGACCGCTCCGGGCGCGTAGTGATCCCGATCGGCTACCAGTACCTGACCGATCTCGGCGGCAAGGGCTTCAAGGCCATCGGGTTGCAGAGCCTGCGCGGTTTCGACCGGCAAGGCAACGAAGTGTCGACGATGCTGTTCGAGCGCGAGCTGCATTTCGAAAACGGCCAGGCGGTGGCCGTGGTCAAGTCGGCAGCGGGCGATTCGGCCGAAGAGCGTTACGGCGTCATCGACGCCCGTGGAGACACGGTGATCCCGTTCGAGTACAGCGGCATCTTCGAAAGCGCCACGGATGCGAACCCTGCCGTGTCGTGGTATCGGGTCCGGCGGGATATCGCCGGCCCGGGCGAGCCCAGGAAGATTCGCGATGGCCTGCTCGATGCCAAGGGGCGGTCCGTTCTGCCGATCGCGTACTACGACATCTCCCCAGGCATCGATCGCCAAGGCCTCGATCAAGGCTGGGCGATGGTGTTCGAGCAGGAATACCAAGGCGTGGCGGTCAACTTCGTCACCGGTTTGCGCATGCCGCGCAGCGGCGGCAGCTTCTATGGGCGGACCGTCGCTTACCGCGCCTTGCTCAATCCGCCGCCGGAAGCGCTCAATCCGTACGAGAGGATGCAGTACCGGAAAGCGCATGAAGAACGGTATCGGCTGGAGTTGTTCGATACCCACGGCAAGCTGGTGTACGACCAGAGCGACATCGGCGCGACTTGGGACCTGCACGGGCTCATCGCGGTGTCCAGGATGAAGAAGTTCGCCTTGCTCGATGCGGACGGGCGGCCACTGACGCCGTTCAAATACGACGAAGTGAAGGATTACGGTGGCGGCCAGGCGTTGATGATCGTCGCCGGGAAGGTGGTATGCATCGATGCCGCCCTGGCGCCGGGCACGGAACGGTCCGCGCGCGAATGCACCAGGGCGACGACCAAAAAGGTAGGCGGGGAACGAAAGCGCCGACAGCGCGATCCCATCGCGGTTCCCGCGGTCTACCCGCGTTACGGTGGTTGAAACCCTGTGCTAGGGAGCATGTGAATGCCACTGCAGATTAGGGCCGGAGCCGTCGTCTACGATACCTGTTCATGAAACGCAGGCTCACGCCTGCTCGATGGGCTCGATGTAGGCCAGGAACATGTCGGATTTGGCCACCGCATAGGCCTTGATCTCCGGGGCGGTTCGCGGCGATTCCGAGAATCGTTTCCCCCCGGGTGCCGAGGGGCGCGATGATGAGGTCGCCCGCGCGTCCGCGAGCCGCTCTCGAGGTGTTCGGCAGCACCTCTCGCATGAAGGCCTGGAGCGTGTGTTCGTCCGTAGCGCGTGCTGGTGGAAGCTCGCTTGCGGGCGGGCGCGCTGATCGTGGCCGACAATTCCGATTACAGCCCGGAGTACCTGGCGCATGTGCGTTCGCTGGCGTCCGGCTATCTCTCCATTCCCTTCTCCGGCGACGTCGAGCTTTAGATGTGGGTTGGATAGGTTGGTGCAGATCTTAACGGTGCGGTCGATGCGGATCCGCTGGTGCGGTCGATGCAGGCAGCTATGGGTAGATCGAACAGGAACGGCACAGAGCCCTTATTTGATCGGAAGACGGCCCGTCGAACAGTGACTGTTCGACGGGCCTCTTTGTGTGCAGGGTCTCGCGGTTCCGTTTTTCCATGGCGAGTCGCACGTTGGCCGGTATAAGCGCGCATGCGGGGCTGCACAGCGAGCCGATGAGTTACAAGAGCGAATGGCGCCTTGCTGAGCGTCCGCTCTCATGCGGCTCGACGCCGCGGAAGCGCAGTTCATCGGAGGGGTGCGAATAGCCTCGACGCCAGAGCCGTACGAGTCCACAGGTGGCTGGAGCGACTGCCGATACGATCCAAGTTTCGCGGCGACTTATCGTGCCCCCGAGTGCTGCGATGTCGCGCCTGAATCCAGACTGAGTAGAGCGTCGATGATCAGTATGTGTGTTGCTCGCATAGATCTGCGATCGGCATCGGTCGGGCGGCAATCACAGAATGGTCTTGCCTCCGTTTCCGAGTGCTTTCATGAAAGGTGGCGAGGATCGAGCGCGGTTGTCCGAATGGGAACGCGGGGTTCGTGTTTTGGATTCTAGGCGGGGCGGCTGGTCGTTGTTAGAAAGAATTGCCGATAAATCCGAAGCCCTGAATCTTTGTCGGTATTTTTTCTCCTCATTGGTTAGGGAATTAAGTTCTCAACGACAAAGGAATACAGCAAGCCATGACCTCTCGAAGCAACACTCTAATGCGGCCCTTACTCACGTTAGGTGCGCTCACTCTTTGCGCGTCCGCGTATGCGGGCGAGCCGTTATTCGTAGGTGAAATCGAACCATCTCCATCGGGTTTGCGCGCTGCCGCCGCTGCGTTGCCGGGCGCTTCGAGTCGCCACATCGTGCGAGTCAATGCGGCTGCGGTGTCGGAGAAGGTCTCCGAGATCGAAGCCGACCTGGATGGTCGTCGGGTGACGTTGGTACTGGAGAACGCACGCAGTACCGACAGCGGCAGCCTGGTATGGATCGGCCACGTGCGCGAGACGTCCAAGACGCGCAGGATGACCGGGCGCGAGGTGGCCCACGACTCGCTCAACTCCGTGGTCCTGGTGCGGCGTGGGAACACCGTGACCGGCACGATGAGCATGGACGGCCGCTCTTTCGGTATTCGCCCGCTGCCGAACGGTGAGCATGCGCTGGCGGAAATGGAAGAATCGCCTCCTATGCAGGACGATGTGCTCATCCCCTCGGCGCCCTCGCCCAGGCCATCGGGGCAAAGCTCGGGGATTCGTCCTGCACAAAGCTCAGTGAATCCTCAATCGTCGGGATATGCCGGGCCGGGACCCGCTGCGCTTAATGCGGGCGAGGACGTTACCGTCCGGGTCATGGTCGTTGTCACGAAGGATGCCAAGGAAGCCATCGCCGCAGCGGGCGGAGATATCCGTTCGGATGTGGAAGCGGGTATCGCCAACGCCAATCTTGCCTATGTCAACTCCAAGGTAGGGATGACGCTCGATCTGGCGCATATCCTGGAGGTGAACTACCCGACGGAAAATCCGTTTCTCGATCTGGATCGTGCAATCAAGCGCGGCGATGGATACATGGACGAAATCCACGCCGCCCGGGATGCGAATGCCGCGGATATCGTCTTGTTGATCAACAACTCGAATGGAACAGCTGGCTTTGTCACTAAACTTCGCCCCGACGAATCGGAGGCGTTCGCTTTCATCGGCAAGTCGAACATACTTAGTCTGAGTACGATTGCTCATGAAATCGGCCATTTGCTGGGTGCGGCTCATGATGAGTTCACGGCTAACAATGGTAAGTACTACAGTTATGGACAGGGCTATTGCACCCCGGACAACAGGTTCTACACGATCATGTCGTACGGATTATGTTCGGCCCCGAATGGCCAACGCCGGCAGCTGAGGTATTTTTCCAGTCCGGAGCTGACGTTCGGCGGCACGACCTTGGGAACCGCGGATCTTAACGATAATCGGCGAGTGCTGATCGAGAACAAGAGGCGTGTTGCTGCATTTCGTGGAGACCCGGCCACGGCGAACTTGCGCCCGGTGGCCGATTTTTCGTTTGCGAGAGATGTCTCCGGCGGCTATGCAAATAGATTGCATTTCACCGATAACTCGACCGACCCGGACGGAAGCATCGTTTCACGCTATTGGGGCTTCGGCGATTACGCAACGTCCGCGGAGGCGAATCCTGCGCACAATTTCCTCGATGGCACCTGGAATGTCACCCTGGTCGTTACCGATAATAAGGGCGCCATCTCCACCGTTACCAAGACGGTAACGGTCCCGGATCCCGGGTCGGCGAATTCGCCGCCGACCGCGGATTTCTCGATTTCGAGCAACGGCCTGACGGCCGCGTTCTCCGATCGTTCGGTCGACCGCGACGGCAGCATCGCATCGCGCAGTTGGAGTTTCGGCGATGGCGCCACGGCGACCGGGTCCAGTGCCAGCCATACCTATGCCAAGGCCGGTACCTACAGCGTGGCCTTGACCGTGACCGACGATAAGGGAGCCAAGCATACCGTCGCCAAATCGATTGC
The DNA here is from genome assembly GCF_052045105.1 of Lysobacter sp. 22409. Lineage (NCBI taxonomy): Bacteria > Pseudomonadati > Pseudomonadota > Gammaproteobacteria > Lysobacterales > Lysobacteraceae > Lysobacter > Lysobacter sp. 22409. The sequence continues at coordinate 84,371 of NZ_JBQEOE010000020.1, forward strand.
CGTCGCCGCTCCGGTGTCGCCCACGGGCACGCTGAGCAACGGAATTCCCGTCGATAGCATTTCGGGGGCCGCGGGCAGCTATCGATACTGGACCTTGGTCGTTCCGCCGGGAGCGTCGAAGCTGAGATTCGCGACCAGCGGATATGGCGGCGATGCCGATCTGTACGTCAAGTACGGCGCTGCGCCGAGCACGAGCAGCTACGACTGTCGCGCGAATCTTGGCAACGGCGCGGAGACGTGCGACATCCCGACCGCACAAGCGGGAACCTACCACGTGATGGTGAACGGCTGGTCCGTGTTCTCCGGAATGCGCCTGGTCGGCAGCTACCAAGAGGGCGGGGCCGACAGCTTGGCCAACGGTATCGCGAAGACCGGCATTTCCGGCGCGGCAGGCAGCTATCGGTTCTGGACGATGCAGGTTCCCTCGGGAGCGACCGAGCTGCAGTTCGCCACGAGCGAGTACAGCGGCGACGCCGATCTGTACGTCAAGTACGGTTCCGCACCGACGTCCACTAACTACGACTGCCGAGCGAATCTGGGCAGCACGTCGGAAACCTGCCGTATAGCCGAGGCCAAGGCCGGCACCTACCACGTGATGGTGAACGGTTGGTCCGCCTACTCCGGAATGCGTCTGCTGGGCAGCTACCGGGCGGGCAGTGGGGGCGGTGGTTCCTTCGGAGATATCGGTACGGGAGTCGGCATCCTGAGCAATGGCGTTTCGGTAGGCGGCATTTCCGGTTCGACCGGCAGCTATCAATACTGGGCCTTGAGCGTGCCGCTCGGCGCTTCGGATCTGGAGTTCATCGCCAGCGGGTACGGGGGCGATGCGGATCTGTACGTCAAGTACGGCTCATCGCCGACGACGACCAATTACGACTGCCGTGCAAATCTGGGCAGCGCCATGGAAGTCTGTCGCATCGCCAACGTCCAAGCCGGGACGTACTACGTCATGGTCAACGGCTGGTCGGCCTTTTCCGGAATGAACCTGATCGGCACCTATCGTTCCCGGTAATGGCGGCAATCGGACTAAGAGACTTCCGATCCGGATGATCTGTCCGGGTACCGCGCAGCGGCTGCTGCGCGGTGCTTGCCGGTTGCCGGTTGCGAGGCAGCAGGGTTCTTGAATGGCCCCGGCCCACTAGGGGCCAGGGCGTCTCCCTGAAAAATTCGATTCGCCCGTGGGCTTACACTCGTTCGTTCGCGATCGACATGCCCGTCGGGCTAGGGTTGAGAATCGCCGACGGTGGGCTTGCTTGCGTATGCGTGGATCTACTTCGTACCGCCGGCAGCGCTCACTTCGACGAGCAAGGCTCCATCCCATCGAAACTCTTTGGAAGCCATGTTCATCGGGTCGTCCGCAGTCGGCTCCCCGGCCTGCCCTTCGCCATAGCTGATCCAGAATTGCGACGGCCTCTCGGGGTCGGCCTTGAAGTCTTGAACGGTAATTCTGTCGCCGATGAACACCGCATTCGTGCCTTGGTAGCCTTGCGGGGTCTTCAGCGCCGCAGCGGCGTAGTAGAAGGTGCCGCTGCCGCCGCTGTCCTGGGTCAACAGGACAACTTGGTCTTTCTGGCCGTCGTCGTTGAGATCCATCTCGAACGCATGCTCGGTATAGCGCGTCACTTGCTTGGAAGCCGAGCCGGGCACGATGGTTTTCTCCTCGACACCGTCGACCAGCGTGGCCGGCTCCCCGTCGATCATATAGGTCGCATTCTTGGCGTCTTTACCGGGTCGGACGGCGGATGCGGCAGGCGCGGCCTTCGGCGCCGAGTCGGGGGGGACATTAGCCGCAGTGGGCTGTTCCGGCGCGCACCCGGTGATGGCGACCAAAAGAATCAACGGCAAAGCATTTTTGAGTCTGGACAAGGTCAGCGGCCTCGAATCGTCGTGGCTGAATTGTGGCAGGGCAGGCCCGATACTGGGTTAACGAAGGGCGACCGCGCGGGGCGAGGGCGTGGCGAGTCGTGCCGCGCAACTTGATTCATCGCCGCTCTGGATCGCGTTCGACGATGGTCCCCGGCGGGAGATTGGGGCGACTCGGACCATCGTCCGTTATCAGCCAATATCTGCCGTCGCTTTGTTTTTCGATCCGGGCCGTGGGGATGTTGTAGCGAGCGCTTTCGCTCGGGGTGGGCGCAATCCTGGGGCCGAACCGCTCGCGGGCCAGATACGCCATCCGCTCGGCCTCCGGCAGTTTTTCCAGGTCCTCCGGCACGACGCTCGCTTCGGCAGGCGCGGACAAGGCGGCGCCCGGGTCTTGGTCGGCCAAATGCCTGGTGAGCAACTCCTCGTCTCGCACAGTAAGCCCGACGGCCTGCTTGCGCGCGTTGTCGGTGCGGTGCTCATCGGTTGCGGATGGAGATGTCGATCGGCTCGCGTCCTGCTCGAAGAACCCTGTAAGCGTTCGCTGCAACGGATCGGAAACGGCCACGAACACCGACCCGACCAGCGCCGCTAGAACGACGAGCCATAACCACTTTGCCTGCATCATTCGTCAACCTCATCGGTAGGCAGCGCCTCGTCTCCGAGGCGCTGCTTGGGTCCGGCATCACTCCACGAGCTTGCCCGGGTTCTCTCGTACGTACTGATCCTTGGCGTTGCGCATGTTCTGCGAGAACGCTGCTTCGTAGCTATCCCGCAAGCCGCCTGCGTAGTAGTCGTTCGCGGCGGAGTAGCGTCCGGACCGCTTGAGGTCGTTGATGTAGTCGAGCTGGGCGGGGTCCTTATCGATCAGATGCTTGTAGATGCTGGTATTGATGTCGTAGACGCAGCCGCCGCGGTTCTTGCAAAAGGCGGGGTCGTCATAGCGCGCGCCCGCCAGCCAGATGTCGGATGTCGACTTCGCGGCGACCGTGCCTTGGGCGGCATGCACCAGGAAAGAAACCGGACGGCCGGCGGTCTTGGTGGTCAGGTATCTGCTGTCGGCCAGGCGGTCCAGCTCTTCGCTCAGATAGGTTTGCACCACTTCCGCCAGGCCTTCGGTGATCGAGTCCCTCGGCCAACCGGTGTACGAGGCCACATTGGTGTCGTTCGAGTGCTTCAGGAACAAGCTCTTGCGATCCAGTTCGTGCGCGGCCTCGTGGCCGAGCTCCCAGGGAACGTAGTTGCCGGCGCGGTAGGACGGATTATCGGCATACGCATAGATCCAGAAGCCGCGATCCAATGCCGCTTCCGAGCGGTCGGAGAACTGGCCGTACGAGGTGCCGCCCGCGAAGGTGTTGTTCTGGTGATACTCGTTGAAGTCGAAGATACCTTCCACGAACGGTTCGAAGGTGGTTTGCCAGTTGTATGCGTTCGCATTGATGTAGAAATCGCCGGCGCGATAGCTATGGCCGTTCTTCTCCGATTCGCTCCAGCGGTTGTTCAACACCTTCTTGTAGAAGTACTCGTGCGCCAGATCGAGCTCCTTGGTGATCCGCTCCTGAATGTAAGCATTGGAGACCGTAACCAGGTCGCTCGGCTTCTGTGCCCAGATGCGCCAGAGATAACCGCCGCGGTTGTATGGGAACTTGACATCGTAGTAGTAGTCGTCGGCGCTGCTTCTGTCGCGGTAGGGGCGGCACATGCTGTAGTGCTCGCAGTTGCCGAGCAGGCCGGTATAGCTCAGGACGTAGCTCAGAGCCATCACCATGCCCTTGTGCCGGGTACGCCCGGCAACGAGTTCGTCGCTGACGGCCTGGGTTATCGGCTTGATCCGGCCCTTCCACCACTCCAGCACCCCGGTGTCCTGGATGGCGGTCTGGTAGCGCGAGGAGAACTGGTACGTTCCATAGGCCTCCATCAGTTCGCGCATCAACGCGGCCTGCGCTCCGCCGGATTGATACGGATTGTCGGAAAGGATGGCGCTGCGTGCGGTGTCGAAGGCCGCGTTGTAGGTGTCGAAGAACGCGCTGCGCAATGTGGGTTCGTTTCTGATCCGAGCGGCCGCGACCTGTCCCTTCGTCGTCCGGCAGTCATACCTGAACTTGCCGACGCTGACTTCCGACTGGTTGTAAGCGCCGCGGCTGTCCGTAGCCAGCAAGGTTCCGTCGCTGTTCCTGTATACCGGCGAGCCCGGCAGCAGCTGGATGTCGAAGGTGCTCAGGGGATACTCGACGGCGTCGATGCCGCTGCCGGCATTGAGCTTGAACGTCGCCGAATAGTAGAACTTCCCGTCATAGCCGTCCGATGCCTGCAGATAGACCTGCTTCGGCAAGCCGCCCGGGCTGGTCCCGTAGGACAGATTGGTATCGATCTGCTTCTTGTCCTTGGCGTCGTAGTACCCCGCCGATCGGACATTCAAGGTCAGAGGGAAGTAGAGGGGGTTGTCGCCAGCGGATTTCGGTGCGTAGTTAGGCTTGTACACCAGCTCGAAGTGCACGGTGTCGCAATGCGGCGCTACCGCGTTCACCTCGACGTTCGGATTCTGATAGCTCTGATCGTAAGCGCGGTTCGACAGGTTGAAGTATGCCCAATCGCGTGTCGGCAACACCTGGCGGTAACCTTTGTCCGTACCGGTGGAGAACGGAACGTCGACGCGATCGTCGACGCTGGGCAGCGGGCCTGTACCGTTCATGCGCTTCGGATAGCGCACCTCGGTGGTGAATGCCTGGGCATTGTTCGCCAGCTTGGTCGAGAGCAGGCTTTGCCGAAGCGTCCTCATCAGGTACCCGGGAAGCCGGTTCATGAAGGCGCTCGCATTGAGGTACTCATGCGCCCTGTGTCCCGGCGCGTTGGCCGGGACGAACAGGGACACGTAGTTGTTCATGTACTTCAAACGCTCGATGACCGCCTTGGTGGTGGTGATCAGATAGTCCTTGCGCGCATTGTCGTAAGGCAGGGTGTCGGCGCCGTCGGCGAACAGCAGCGCGATGTTGCGGACCAGTTCGCTATTGGTCGCGGTTGGGAAGTTCGCGGGAGTGTCGCTGTTGAACGCATAGATGTACTTGTTCGGCTCGCCCGAGCCGTAGACCAATGCGTCCATGGCGAGCTGAATCTTCTCGATCAGCCAACTCGGCTGACTGGAGATCGGTCGGTCGATCGGTTGATTGACCAAACCCATGCGCAGGAACGCGACCAGACTGTTCAGTTCGTTGAGTTTCGAGTTGAACGCATCGGCGTCGCTCCTCAGGCCCGGCAGTTCCCTTGCCTTGACGGCGATGGCGTCCGCGACCCAGTACATGTGATCGGCGGTATAGACGTCGCTCGCCGAAACCTGGCCCGCGGCCATGCCCACGTTCGCGTTGATGCAGACGATCCCGCCGCTGAAGTTCATCTGCGCCACTTTGGCGGCGAAGTTGGAATCGTTCCAGAACTTGGATACGTTGTTCTCCGGGCGACTGCAACTGTCGTCGCGCGGATTGCTTATCGGTGCCGCCATCGATACCGCCGGCACGGCGCTTACTGCCATCAGCAGCAGCGCCAATGAACCATTTTTCGCTCGCATGATCGAACCCCTGTTGTTGAGATCCGCCCGGAACAGGCCGATCTCGGATACGTTTAGAAACGTTCTGTGGGCACATGCAGTTGCCGGGTTACCCCGTTTCGGAGATGCCCCGAAAGGGGTGTCCCAGCCGGTTCCGATGCCGCGACGACGCATCCCACGCGCACACAAGCCTCGGCCGGCGGATGCGGCCCGGTTTTCAAGGCTTGGTTACGCACTCAGGCGTTATTCGTAGGCGCAGTCCATCGATTCTCCGTTCCCGGGAGCGGCGCTCTGCTCCCGGGCCTTTGAGCCCGATGCATTAGGACAGACTGTCGTCCAAAATCGTATACGGAATACTCTTAGCTGCACTGCAGCAGCGGCGGCCTTGCCGATCCCGTCTGCGACGGATTCGAGGCGGCGTTCGCCGGGTGTTGCCTGCGAAGAAAGCCCAGGACGCAGTACCGGTCGGTGTTTGCTCTGTTGATCGAGCAACAGCCGAGAGTGATTCGTCTCGCCCGTCGATCAGGCGATGTACGTCTGGCGCCGTCGGGGCGCGCGAGCGAATGCATCGGCCCCGCGCTTTGGTCGGGGCCAAATCCACAAACGTTCTCTGCGGGCATCGCGAGGCAAGGGCTCCCAACTCCATGCATCCACCGGCGCCAAGTATCGCCAGGACGCTCCCGGTCGTGCCGATACGTACCCCGATAAGCGTCGGGCTACAGCACGACCCGCTTGAGGCCGGCCTGCGCAGAGATCAGTGCCGACGTGGGGCCGGAGCCGAGGCGGGAGAGGATTCCTGTACGGAATCGAACATCTGCCGCAACGCGCTGACGGATGGCTGCGGCGCGCCAGGTTCGGGTGCGGCGCGTTGCGTTGGAGTGGGTTGCGGGTTGGTCGGAGGTGCAGCGGGAAGTGCGGCAGGCTTGTCCAACAGTGCGTGCCTGCTGGCCGGGTCGTTTTGCGTGCCCTGTATCGCGAACAGGCCACCGCTCTTTCCCAGAGCGACCGAGTCGATCCGCTCCAACGGCGGCGACGCCAGCCGGGCTACGTCGACCAACAAGGCTGCGTTCTGTCTTCGGTCCGATGGCGATAGATTCGCGATGGCGGGGAGTGTGTCGATGGCGCCCAGGGCCTGCTGGTACAGGGCGTTGAAGCCATGGGTGGGATTCGCATACGGATGAGTGTCTGCGACTCTGCGCTCCGGCATGCTGGCGTGCGCGGCCCCGGCGGCCGGGGAAGTGCTCGACGAATGCCCGGGTTGAAGAGGCGCGGCTTGCATGGCTGGACCAGTTGCCGCTTGTGCCACTGCCTGTGGCATGGCTTGCCAGGGGCTGCTGTGTTCGAGGCTCCGCGATTGGCCGATCCATTCCTTAGGGATACCCGTCAGGAACGCGACTTCGCCGTCTCCGCTCGGGCTGGAGATGGCGATGATTCGGGACGCGTCGATCGTAGGCGCATCGGTCAGCAACACCGGCTTGCTTGAGGCAATTCCAGTCTGGGGATCGCGGGCGGGACGGGTTTGATCGAGGTCGGATATCGCCCTTGGCTTTGCGACGATGCTATTTTTTTGCGAAGGATCGATCTCCCACGCGTACATGTGTTCGACAGGGAGCTCGATCCGGTACATGTTTTTGCGATGCTCGAAGCCGCCGACCCCCGTGCTGGGGGATGTGGATACATGCATGGTCGTGCCGCTGGTCTCTTTGCGGATCTGGTCGTAAAGAGCAGGCAGGCCGACTAGCGCGGGTCGCTCCTTCGTCGCATCGAAGTACTCGGCAATCGTGTTCCCGCGCGCTTTGGGGAGTTGCACAGGGGCGTTCGCATCGACCAGCGAGCGGTTGATCAATTGGCGCGCCGTTGCCTCATCCAGCGGCAATCGGGCTTGAAATCCCGTGGCGGCGATCTGCTCGGGGTCTCGATTGTCTGCGCGATAGACTGCAAAGGGCATGGGGCGTTTCCGGTTGCGTGTTGGTTTTATGCATGCCGTCCAGGCGTTGAAGCGGGCGCTTCAATCACCGTCGAATAAGAGTGGATTCACATGCTGCCGGGCCTGTTTGAGCGCCGAGCGATGCCGATCGGGCGATGCGCGAGTCTGACCCTGAAGCGCTCGTGCACGCGGCTGGCTGATGCACAGCGCGCTTCGGCTGCTTCTGTGAGTGATCGGCACGAAGTCTTCAGCTATGGCCGCCTGGGCCCGGAGTAAAGACCTCCGCAGATCGATGCGGCCGCGAGTCCATCCGTCCGGCATCTAGAGGGGCGGTGGCTCGGATTGTCGATCAAGGCGGCTGTCGGCGACATAGGGAAAAATCTTAGCTGCCCTAGCCCGCCTGGACGCAGCGATACTCGGCTTGCTGTAATCGTCCCGGCTAGCCAGGCGAATACTGCGGGCGCAGCCGGCCGGACGTGTGTTGCGCAAGCGGAATCGATTGCGCCAGCGATCGCGCGTGCCGGCTGCGTCGTGAGCGCCAGCTGGGAACGTGGAAGTGGCTAGCCACTCGGCCGGCCATCCACGGGGCTGATGCGATCCCTGCCGTGTCTCGGTTATCGGTGGCTGCGATCGATTGCCGATAGCCTGCCAGGTCGATCGGTGCCGCCGACAGCAGCGCGCACGTTGCCATCGACGTCGTTGGCATGGGCGATGCCCGGGCCTGTCGGGCGTTCCGTCAACGAATCTGTCGTTTCATAAAGGAGGTTTCATGCATAGCGATCTCATTGCCGCGAAGGCGCTCGTCTACGACCCGGGTCAATACGAACTGAGCGAGTTTCGCCTGGAAGCCGAGAGTTCGGAGTATGCCGCTTGTACGTTCCGGCTCGACGGGGCTTCGATTTGCTTTCGCGCTGCGAAGACGACGCCGGTGAAGGTCGGGCAATTCGTGACGCTGTGGAAGCGCATCGGCGCCGGTCCGATTCGGCCGTTCGACTCATCGGATGATGTCGACTTCTATGTCGTCAGTGCGCGCTGTCGTTCTGGCTTCGGGCAGTTTGTGTTTCCGAAGCGGGTGTTGAGCGAGCGAGGTGTTCTGTCGAGTAACGGCAAGGGCGGCAAGCGAGCGATACGCGTGTACCCGCCTTGGGCCATGACGAAGAGCGGGCAGGCCCGGGCCACACAGGATTGGCAGTTGCGCTACTTCCTGGAAATAGGCGGAGACGTTCGGTTCGATCGCGATCGTTGTCGAATGCTCTATACGCCAGGAGAGTAGCCGGCGAACCTCTCCAAATCGATAGATCCCGAGCGGTCGTTCGCGGGGAACTTCAACAATGCCGCGGTCCGCGCGGACCTGTGTGTTCTCCTGTCCCAGCTAAGTAATCGGCTCGCAGATGCGTGCCGATTCCGATAGCCAGCGCTTCGTGCCCGTTCTCATCGAAGCTGTTGAAGATGCGCAGGCATCGACCTGGCGCAACGACTCATTCGTGCGTTGCCGCCGATCGCTGCGTCGTTCGGATAGGCGGCGACCGCGTCATTCATCGCCTGCTTGAGACGAGCGGCACGCGAGCGATCGACGCGACTCCAAGCCTGCAGTCGATATGCCCGGCGAGCGGGCAAGGCGCTTTGGCAATACCGCGAAAAGGGCCGGCCCAATGCCGTCGGCACGCGCCGGGAGGCACCGGTATCGACGATGCCCCCGAGGGGGCGTCTAAGACTTTTCTTAGTCCCTCCAACTGGCACTAAGACATTTCCCTATATCAATGCCGCCGGATCTGGCGAAAATGTGCCGTCATGAGACTAATGTCACATTATTTTTGGACTTAATTGGCATTGGCCTCACGGCATGGTGAGCCGAACTGGGGACCTGCAGCCGGCGCATCGGCCAGCTGCAGGTATTTGGGACTGAGGGCAGTGAGGGTGGTGAGAGCTGGCGCCGATTGGCGCGCAGTTCGTCTCCGTCCCGACTGCACACCATGACTTCCACGCTCGATGTGGGCGCTCCTGCCAACTCAGGGGGCGCGCGCTCGTCCGAGCTGTGGGCGAAGTTCCGATCAGGAATCTCTTGACTGCGTGCGCGCAGTCGGGAGGTGAGGCGGTATCTGTTTTCCGGATGACGAATACGCGCTGTGCCGGCAGCTGAATAATCAAATGGGCGGCGAGAAATGAATATCTCTGGGCTAAGAGTGGTTGGAGCTGTTAACAGGTGGGGAGGCATGCTGTGCGCGCCTCTTAGGTCGCTGTTGCGGCAACGCGTGGCTGCTTCGCAGCGAAGCTGGCGACAAGGGCTCGTATGGAGCGTCTTGTTGCTGGCGCAGTTCGCGGCTGGCCAAGCGCTGGCCCAGGAAAATTTCTGCGCCGTAGTCGGTGGGGAGCAAGCGATTTATTCGCTGCAGGAAGCCAACGCTGGCCAGGCCCTTACCATCAGAAAGTTCTTTCCGAATGGCACCGAAACGACCGTCTTTTCGCTGCCAGACCCTCTCGGTCCGGGAACTGCCAACGGGTTGATGATCGACACGGAGGCTAACTCTAACCAGGGGCGCCTGCTTTTCGTCACGAAGTCCTCGGGGTCTGTCCAGTTGAAGGGTGTGAACCCTGATGGCGTCATGTACGACGCGGCTCTGCCGTTCCCCATCAACGGAGATATCGTCCGCGGGGCCTGGGCGAAGGGTACTCCTGGCACCGGATATATTGCCTCCGGCAATAACCCGATGAGGCTGTATACCTTTACCGCCAGCAGTCCCACGCAATATACGTTTAGTACGACGCCCATCACTCTGACTCCCGACTTTCCGCCCGAAGGGGGCGGTACGGGCGACCTGATATTTTCCGGCCCTGATTCGGGCATGGTGGCGATCGGCAAAGACTTCTATTCCTTCGACATCGGTGATGGCACTTTGACGCGCCTCACCCGGCCGTTGTTGGCCGACGGCTCGCCGAACCTGCTCGAGTGGTTTTCTCTGGCGGCGACCAGCAACTCCGTCTATGCGTCCAACAACAGCGGCCACTATTTCTATAACCGCACCACGGGTCGGTACAGCCCTGTGATTACGGGCGGGACGACCAACGACACGGCGTCCTGCGCCGTGCCGCTCAATTTCCCGCTGAGGCCGAATATCTCCGGCCTGGAGAAGACGCTCGCTCTGGTCAACGACGTGGCCTATGTGGTGGGTCAGCCGATCAAAGCCGGGGACAAGCTGACGTACAAGCTTATGTTTCGCAATACCGGCGATGACGCGGGTACGGTGTATGCCAATAACGTGACCGAGACCATTCCGCCTAATACCACGGTGGAAACCGGCGATGCGGAGCAGGACTTCGGCAACTGCAACAGCACTAGCTGTTCGAACATCAATACCGCCACAGTACCGGCGCGCGGCACGGCCGATTTGATGTTCGTCGTCCGGGTCAATAGCCCGCTGCCGAGCAGTGCCGTGGAGATCAACAATGTCGTGGCGGCCACCATCGGTCGGCGCCCTGACGGTACTGGCGGTACGCCCATCGATTGCACCCCGGGCAGGGGCAACGACTGCACCGAGGTGACGCCGATCGTCAGGGTCGTGAAGACGCTGCAGACCGGCGGCCCGACGGCTGCGGCCGGCGAAACGCTCGTCTATCAGATCCAACTGATCAACGACGGCACGACCTCAGCCACCATTCCGGCTGGCCGCATAACCGAGACGGTGCCGACCGGGACCACCGCTGCAGCGGGCGACAGCTTCAACTGTGCAGTCAGTGCGCCGGCAGCCACCGTGTGCACCAACACGGCGGAAGTGACGGTGGCCGCGGGCGGCACGCAGAATCTGACCTTCCGGGTGACGGTGGACAATCCGCTCGCCGCGGGCACTGCGAACATTCTCAATACGGTCGCTATTCCGCAGTTCGTCGATTGCGCATCTCCGGGCAACGACTGTGCGGAAACCACTCCGACCTCGCGGGCGACGCTGACCCTGGTCAAGACGGTGACCAACAACAACGGCGGCACCGCGACGATCAACAACTTCCCGTTGAGCGCGAACGGTCCGACTCCGATCAGCGGCGTCAGCGGCACCTCGACGGTGACCAACGCGTCGGTCGCCCCGGGCGTGTATGCCTTGAGCGAAACGACGATGGCCGGCTATGCCGCCGGCCTCTGGAGCTGCAACGGCGGCACGCTTGGGGGCAGTGATCTGACTTTGGCCGATGGCGATGCCGCGACGTGCACCATCGTCAACGACGACCAGCCCGCGACGCTGACCCTGGTCAAGACGGTGACCAACGATAACGGCGGCACCGCGGTTGCGACGGCCTGGACGCTGCAGGCGGCCGGGCCGACCAATATCGGCGGTGCCACCGGTGCCGCGGCTGTCACCAATGCCCCGGTCAGCCCGGGCAACTACATCCTCTCCGAAACCGGCGGCCCGAGCGGCTATACCGCCAGCACCTACAGCTGCATCGTCAATGGCGGCGCCGCGGTCGTGTCCAACAGCCTGACGCTCGCCCTCGGCGATACCGCGACCTGCACGATCAATAACAACGATCAGGCCGCGGTCTTGACCTTGATCAAGAGGGTGGTCAACGACAACAGCGGTACCGCGGCTGCGACAGCCTGGACGCTGCAAGCGGCCGGCCCGACCAATATCAGCGGTACCACCGGCGCCGCGGCTGTCACCAATGCCCCGGTCAGCCCGGGCAACTACGCCCTCTCCGAAACCGGCGGCCCGGGTGGCTATACCGCCAGCACCTATAGCTGCATCGTCAATGGCGGCGCCGCGGTCGCGTCCAACAGCCTGACGCTCGCCCTTGGCGATGTCGCGACCTGCACCATCGTCAACGACGACGTGCCTCCGCCGACCCAGACGATCGCCAAGGCGGTGACCGCCAATGCCGACCAAGACGGCACCGGCACGGTGACCTTGGGCGACACGCTGACCTACACGGTCACGGTGACCAACACCAGCACGACCACGAATCTCGATAATGTGGTCATCAGCGACTCCAAGATCACCCCGACGGGCGGCACGACGCCGTGCGCGAGTGTGGCGCCGGGCGGCATCTGCACCCTGATCGGCACCTATACGGTGGTCGCAGCGGACGTGACCGCGGGCAACATCGTCAATACCGCGAGTTCGACCAGTTCGATCTGTCCGCCGGGCAGTACCGATCCGACTTGCACCACGACGCTGACCACGCCGGTCTCGTCGCTGAGCCAGGGTCTGGCCAAGACGGTGACCGCGAATGCCGACGAGGACGGTTCGGGCACGGTGTCGGTGGGCGATACGCTGACCTATGCGGTCACGATGACCAACACCAGCACCACTTCGACCCTGCGTAACGTGGTGGTGAGCGACAACAAGATCACCCCGAGCAGCATCACCTGCGCCACGGTGGCGCCGGGTACGACCTGCGTGCTGAGCGGCACCTATGTGGTGACCGCGACCGATGCGAGCGCGGGTTCGATCGTCAACACCGCGACCGTCACCAGCCCGGTCTGCCCGACGGGCAGCACCGATCCTGGCTGCACCACGACGGTCACCACGCCGGTGCCGCCGCGTAGCCAAACCCTGGCCAAGGCGCTGACTGGCAATGCCGACGAAGACGGTTCGGGCACGGTGTCGGTGGGCGACACGCTGACTTACACGGTCACGATGACCAACACCAGCGCCAGCGGCAACCTGAGCAACGTGGTGGTGAGCGATAGCAAGATCACCCCGAGCACGATCACCTGCGCCACGGTGGCGCCGGGTGCGACCTGCGTGTTGACCGGCACCTATGTGGTGACGGCGGCGGATGCGACCGCAGGCAGCATCGTCAACATCGCAACCTCGACCAGCCCGGTCTGCCCGGTGGGCAGCACCGACCCGGCCTGCACCACGACGGTGACCACCCCGGTGGCGTCGCTGAGCCAGACTCTGGTCAAGGCGCTGACCGCCAATGCCGACGAGGACCGCTCGGGCACGGTGTCGCTGGGCGACACGCTGACCTATACGGTGACGGTGACCAACACCAGCACCGGCGGCAATCTGACCAATGTGGTGGTGAACGACAACAAGATCACCCCGAACAGCATCACCTGCGCCACGATGGCGCCGGGCGCGACCTGCGTGCTGACCGGCACCTATGTGGTGACGGCGGCCGATGTGACCGCCGGCAACATCGTCAACACCGCGACCTCGACCAGCCCGGTTTGTCCGGTGGGCAGTACCGGTCCGGCTTGCACGACCACGGTCAACACGCCGGTGATACCTGCCTCGGTGCGTTACGCGAAGGCGGCGAACACCGCCGGCCCGGTGGTCGTGGGCGACACGATCACCTACACCCTGACCACCACGATCAGCGGCGGCAAGACCCTGGGCGTGACCACGCTGACCGATACCCTCGGCACCGGCCTGGATTTCGTCGCGGTAACCAACGCCGCCGGCTACAACTGCAACGCAGCCAACCCGCTGGTGTGCACCTTGCCGGCCGGTACGGTGCCGGGCACCTACACGGTGAGCTATACCGCGAAGGTCAACGAACAGGCGTCGGAAACGGTCAACAACACCGTGCTCGGCGCCGGTACGGACAACCCGGCGTGCCAAGGCAGCTGCGCCACCAGCACTCCGGTGACGCTGACGCAGAGCCTGCGGGTGATCAAGCAAGCCTCGCCGCGCGACGTGAAGATCGGCGACCTGGTCCGCTACACGGTCACGGTCGAGAACACCGGTACCGTCGACGCGATCGATGCGACCCTGGTCGACACGCCGCCTGCAGGCTTCACCTTCGTCGACGGTTCGCTGTCGGTCGCGGATCGCGACGGCGTCGGTCGCCTGGTCGGTACCTATCCGATCCAGGTCGACCAGGTCGACATCGCCGCCGGTGAGCGCGCGACGTTCACCTACCTGCTGCGGGTCGGCGCCGGCGTGCGCGCGGGCATCCACTCCAACAGTGCGTTGATGCGCGACAACGGCAAGATCGTCTCGAACGTGGCCACCGCCGAAGTGCAGCTGATCGCCGATCCGTTGCTCGACCATGCCCTGATCCTGGGCACGGTGTTCGACGACCGCGACGGCGACGGCTGGCAGGACAGCGCGGCGATCGACGACGCGCGCGTCCAGGGCGGTTTCGCTGTGGACGCCTACGTGCCGAACTCGACCACGGTCGATCGCGGCAACGGTCCGAAGGCGGAACCGGATGCGAGCTCGCCGATGCTGCACGGCATCGTCCTGGGCAGCATCTCGGCCCGTCAGTCCGACGCCGATCCGGCCGACGCGCACCGCGTGGTGATCAGCCAGCGCCTGAAGGAGTTGAGCTTCACCGACGACTTCGCGCTGACCACCCAGCAGGGCGTGACGGTGCGGATGGATGCGGCCGGTACGACCCGGATCGAGCGCAGCGGCGACGCGGCCAAGAACCTGAGCGGTGCGGCACCGACGGTGGAACGTCGGGTCAGCCCGACCGAGGGCGGCTACCTGGTCGACTACATCGTCCGCAACACCGGTGTCGACGAACGCGGTATCCCGGGCGTGCGCATCGCTTCGATCGAGGGCTTGTTGATGGAGACCGACCAGTACGGCCGCTATCACCTCGAAGGCGTGGACGTGGGCACCCTGGAACGCGGCCGCAACTTCATCCTCAAGGTCGATCCGTCGACCCTGCCGCCGGGCAGCGTGTTCACCACCGACAACCCGCTGACGCGTCGCGTCACCCCGGGCCTGCCGGTCCGCTTCGACTGGGGCGTCAAGCTGCCGGCCGGGCTGATCGAAGGCGGTGAGGAGCAGGTCGAGATGGAGCTGGGCGAAGTCTTCTTCGCCCCGGGCAGCGCCGAGGTGCGTGCGCAGTATCTGCCGGCGATCGAGAAGATGGCCGAAAAGATCAAGCAACACCGCGGCGGCGAAGTGGTGATCAGCGCCAACGGCGATAGCGAGTCGCTGGCGTTCGATCGGGCTTC
>NZ_JBQEOE010000021.1:0-87920 GCF_052045105.1 Lysobacter sp. 22409
CCGTTCAACAGCGGCACCCACAGCTCGTAGGTCGAGGCGTCGAAAGCGTGGGTCGAATGCAGCAGCACGGTCTCGTGGCCGCTGGCGAAGCGGCGGTCGCGGGCGAACTCGACCACGTCGCGCTGACGCACGGCCACGCCCTTCGGCACCCCGGTCGAGCCAGAGGTGTACATGACGTAGGCGAGTTGCTCAGGATGGATGGCCGGCTTGCGTGCACGCGATTCGGTGGACGCGTCGAAATCGAAGCGGTCCAGACGCAGCAAGTTGGGATGGGTCAAGCTGCGTGCATCGATGCCGGCATCGGCGATCAACACGGCGGCTTCGGTCTCGGCCAGTAACTGGCCCAGGCGCTCGTCGGGGTGCTGCTCGTGCAGCGGCAGGTAATAGGCGCCGGTCTTGAGCACGGCGAGCACGGCCACGACCAAGTCGGGCGACCGCTGCAGCAGCAGGGCGACGCCGCGTTCGGTGCCGGCGCCGCGACTGCGCAGCTCGTGGGCGAGCGCTTCGACGCGGCGATCGAGCTCGGCGTAGCTCCACTCGATACCGTCGCCGACCACGGCGATGGCGTGCGGGGTCGACGCGACCTGGCGCTCGAACGCGGCCGCGACCGATTCGAGTTCGACGGTGTGTGCGGTGTCGTTGCAGTCGCGCAGCAGGCGCTGGCGCTCATCGGCGTCGAGCAACTCGACCGCGCCGATCGGCCGTCGGTCGTCTTCGGCGACGGCGATCAGCATGCGCTGCAGCCGCAGCGCGATCGCCTCGGCGGTGGCCGGGTCGAACAGATCGCTGGCGTATTCGAGCGCACCGTCGAGGCCGTCGGCCTGGCCGGCGTCGTCGAAGCGCTCGCAGAAGGCGAAGCTCAGGTCGAACTTGGCCACATCGAGGGCGAACTCGGCCGCGTAGGCGCGCAGGCCGGGCAGGTGCAGTTCGGCCTGCTCGGTGTTCTGCAGCACCAACAGCACCTGGAACAGCGGGTGGTGGCTCAAGGAGCGCTCGGGTTTCAGCGTGTCGACCAGTTGCTCGAATGGCAGGTCCTGGTGCTCGAAGGCGGCCAGGTCGGTCGCGCGTACCCGCGCCAGCAATTCGCTGAAGCGTGGGTTGCCGCTCGTGTCGGTGCGCAATACCAAAGTGTTGAGGAACAGCCCGACCAGTTCGTGCAGGGTGGCGTCCTGGCGGCCGGCGACCGGTGTGCCGATGGCGAGGTCGGTGCCGGCGCCGAGCCGGGTCAGGGTCGCGGCCAGCGCGGCCTGCAGGACCATGAACAAGGTCGCGTGGTGGCGTCGGGCGATGGCGCGCAGGCGTGCGTGGGTGTCGGCGTCGAGGGCGAAGCCGCACTGGCCGCCGCGATAGCTGGCGCGCGGCGGCCGCGGGCGGTCGCTCGGCAGTTCGATCTGCTCGGGCAGGCCGGCCAGGGCGTCGCGCCAGTAAGCGATCTGGGCCGCGATCAGGCTGTCGGGATCGGCGTCATCGCCCAATAGGTGTTGTTGCCAGAGGGTGTAGTCGGCGTATTGCACCGGCAGCGGGGCGCGGATCGGTGCGTTGCCGTCGAGACGGGCGGCATAGGCCTCGGCCAAGTCGCGCGCGAGCGGCGCCAGCGAGGCGCCGTCGCCGGCGATGTGATGCAGCAAGAGCAGCAGCGCGTGTTGTTGCGGGCCGAGCCGGACCAGGGTCGCGCGCAGCGGGATCTCATGGCGCAGGTCGAAGGCGTATGCGGCGGCGTGCGAGAGCGTATCGGCCAGGGTGGGTTCGTCGCTGTCGACGACATCCAAAGTGGGGGCCGCACGTTCGAGTACTTGTTGGCTCGGCACCTCGCCAGCGGGGAACACCGTGCGCAGGCTTTCGTGGCGCGCGCACAGGTCGGCGAGCGCGGCGCGCAGCGCGTCCACGTTCAACTCGCCGTCCAGGCGCAGCGCCAGCGGCATGTTGTAGGTCGCGCTGGGGCCTTCGAACTGGTGCAGGAACCACAACCGGCGTTGCGCGAACGACAGTGGCAAAGTCTCGGGCCGCGGCATCGGCCGCAGGGCCAGGCGACGGCTCTGGTTCGGATCGAGTGCGGTCGCCAGGCCGGCGACGGTCGGGGTCTCGAACAGGCTGCGGATCGACAGCTCGACGTCGAGTTCGGCGCGGATGCGGCTGATCAAGCGGATCGCCAGCAGCGAATGGCCGCCGAGGACGAAGAAGCTGTCGTCGATGCCGAGCTGGGCGGCGTGCTCGTCCGACAGGCCGAGCACTTCGGCGAACAGCGCGCACAGGGTTTGTTCGCGCGGAGTGCGCGGGGCGCGCAGGCTGGCCGGGACGAAGTCCGGCGCCGGCAGCGCTTTGCGGTCGAGCTTGCCGTTGGGCAACTGCGGCAAGGCGTCGAGGACGACGATCGCGGCCGGGACCATGTACTCGGGCAGGCGCGCGGCCAGGGTCTCGCGCAGCGCGTCGCGGTCGATCTCGTTCTGTTTCGTGGTATCGGCGACCACATAGGCGACGATCTGCTTCTGCCCCGGCCGGTCCTCGCGCACGATCGCGCTGTTGCGCGGGTAGCCGGCGCGGGCGAGCTCGGCTTCGATCTCGCCGAGTTCGATGCGGAAGCCGCGCAGCTTGACCTGGTGATCGACGCGACCGCGGTGAACGATGACCCCGTCCTCGCGCCAACTGGCCAAGTCGCCGGAGCGGTACATGCGTTCGCCGGCAACGAAGGGATCGGCGACGAAACGCTCGGCGCTGAGCGCGGCGCGGCGCAGGTAACCGTGCGCCAGCCCGGGGCCGGCGATATACAGCTCGCCGGTGACCCCGGCCGGCACCGGCCGCAGCGCGTTGTCGAGCACGTACAAGCGCGTGTTCCAGATCGGCCCGCCGATCGGAATCGGCCCGTCTTCGATCTCGCGGCAGGGCCAGGCGGTGACGCCGATCGAGACTTCGGTCGGGCCGTAGGAGTGATGCAGCGGCCGGCCGATGTGCGCGGCGACGCGGCGATGCAGATCGGCCGACAGCGCTTCGCCGCCGCAGACGATGCGGCGCAGGCTGGTGCAGGCGGCCGCGCCCGGCTCCTGCACGAACATCTCCAGCATCGAGGCGACGAAGTGCACGGTGGTGACCTGTTCGCGCTGGATCAGCGACGCCAGATAGGCCGGGTCGCGATGGCCGTCGGGGCGCGCGACCACCAGGCGGGCGCCGTGCAGCAGCGGCCAGAACAGCTCCCACACCGACACGTCGAAGCTGGTCGGGGTCTTGTGCAGCACCGCGTCGTCGGCCTGCAGGCCGTACTCGCCCTGCATCCAGGCCAGACGGTTGACGATGCCGCGGTGCGGAATCACCGCGCCTTTCGGCGTGCCGGTCGAGCCGGAGGTGTAGATCACGTAGGCCGGGTGATCGAGCTGCAGCGGACGCGTGCGATCAGTGTCGGTGGGTGCGGCGTCGGCACAGTCGCTCAATTCCGCAACAAGCCCTGCATCGTCGAGCAGCCACAAACCCTCACGCGCGGGCAGCCGTTCGACGACGTCGCCACGCGTCAGGATCCGCACCGGTGCCGCGTCGGCGATCATGTGGGCGAGGCGGTCGCTCGGGTAATCGGTGTCGAGCGGAAGGTAGGCCGCGCCGCTCCTGAGCACCGCGCACAGGGCGACGACCAGTTCCAACGAACGCGGCAAGGCCACGCCGACCAGATCCTCCGGGCCGATGCCGTCGGCGATCAGGCGATGGGCGAGGCGGTTGGCGCGCGCGTCGAGTTCGGCGTAGCTCAGCGTCTGCCCTTCGAACACGACGGCGACCGCATCGGGTGTGCGCGCCGCTTGCGCGCTCAACAACTCGGCCAGGGTTTGTGCTGGCACCGCGTGTTCGGTCGCATTCCAGTCGCGCAGCACCTGCGCGGTTTCGGCGGCATCGAGCAGTTCGATGCGGCCGACCGGTTGCCCGGCATCGGCGACGAAGGCCTCCAGCAGACGCTGATAACGGCCGCCCAGGCGCAGCACCTCGTCACGCGTGAACAGATCCGGCCGGTAGCTCAGCTTGAGTTGATACGGGTGGCCGGGAATCAGCGCCAGGCCGACCGGGTAGTGCGAGGTGTCGCCGCCGTGGTGGCTGTGCAGGGCGATGCGCAGCGCATCGGGCGCGGCCTCGTCGCCGTCGCCGACCGGGAAGTTCTCGAACACCACCAGGGTGTCGAACAGTTCGCCGTGACCGGCCAGGCGCTGAATCTCAGTCAGGCCAAGGTGCTGGTGATCGAGCAGCGCCGATTGCTCGGTCTGCAGACGCAGTAGCAGGTCGCGCACCGATTCGTCCGGCCGCCATTGCAAGCGCAGTGGCAAAGTGTTGATGAACAAACCGACCATCTGCTCGACGCCGGCCAGCTCCGGCGGGCGGCCCGAAACCGTGGTGCCGAAGGCGACGTCGCGGCGATGAGTCAGGCGGCCGAGCAACAGCCCCCACGCCGCCTGCACGATGGTGTTGAGGGTCACGCCGAGGCCGCGCGTAAGCCGGGTCAGCGATTGCACCAGCGCATCGGGCAGGTCGATACGCAAGGTGTCGGGCACCGCCGCTGCGGTCGTGGCCGCTGCGATCCGGCTCGGTTCCTCGAAGCCGGCGAAGGCGTCGCGCCAGGCGCTGCGCGCCGCGGCCGCATCGCGCGAGGTCAGCCAACGCATGTAGTCGCGGTAGGGCGTGACCCGCGGCAGCGCCTGCGCGTCGGCGCCGTTGCGGTACAGCGCGAACAACTCTTGCAGCAGGATCGGCGAAGACCAGCCGTCGAGCAGGATGTGATGGCTGGTGAACACCAGGTAATGCCGCGTTGCCGACTCGCGCACCAGCACGAAGCGCAGCAGCGGGGCACGGGTCAGTTCGAAGCGTTGCTGTTGGTCGTCGGCGATCGTCTGGGCCAGCGCATCGGCACGCTCATCCGCAGGCAAACCACTGATATCGATCTCGCGCCACGGCAGCTCGACCTCGCGCTGGATGACCTGCACCGGCTCCTTGATCTTGTGGTGCACGAAGGCCGCGCGCAGGCTGGCATGGCGCCGCAACAGCGCTTGCGCCGCCGCTTGCAACGCTGCCGCATCGAGCACTCCATCGAGCGCGAACACCATCTGCACGACATAGCTGTCCTGCACCTCGTGGTCGTAGAGGGCGTGGAACAGGAAGCCGTGCTGCAACGGCGACAGCGGCAGCAGGTCTTCAATCTGAGAGTTGCGCATAAATCGATTCCAGAAGTTCGATGTCGGACTGGTCTAGCGCGACCATGGGGACGTCCGAAGGGGTCAGGGTCGACGTGTCGGCGGCCGCGGCGAAGTCGGCGATGCGAGTGAGCGCGTCGAACCAGGCCTCGGCAAAGGCACGCACCTCGCTTTCGTCGAGCAGTTCGCCGGCCCAGCTCCAGTTCGCGCACAGGCGCGGACCGTCGGGGCCGTCCTGGACCAGGGCGTTGAGGTCGATCGCGTGCGGCAAGGGCTGGGCCTCGTCGCTGCCGCCGCCGAAGGCGCCGGGGTCGTCGGCCACGTTCCATACCGCGGCGTCGTCGGAAGCGCCGACCGCGAAGCGGCCGAGGTAGTTGAAACCGATGCTCGGCGCCGCGAACGCGGCGAGTTCGCGCCCGGCCTCGTCGTGCAGATGCCGCAACAGGCCATAGCCGATACCGTGGTCGGGCACTTGCCGCAGTTGTTCCTTGACCGACTTGAGCGCGCGTTCCATGGCCTTGCCGCCGGTCATCGCCTCGACCGGGTCGAACTGCGAGGCATCCAGGCGCACCGGGAACAGGCTGGTGAACCAACCGACGGTGCGCGACAGGTCGGCGCCGTCGATCAGGCCGTCGACGATCGCGGTCTCGCGGCCGTGGCCTTCGAGGTCGAAGCGCAGGCTATCCGCATCGGGCGCGTTGCCGCGCTGGCGCCGCCAGGCGAACGCGGCCAGCGCGAACCCGGTCAGCAACACGTCGTTGACGCGGCCATTGATGCGTTCCGGCGCCTGGATCAGCAAGCGCTCGGTGGTGGCGACGTCGAGGTTCAGGCTGAGGCTGCGCAGGCTGGCATGGGTGTCGCGGTGCGGATCGAGCGGGCGCGCGAACCACGACGGCGGGGCGTCTTCGAGCATCGAACGCCAGAACGGCAGTTCCGCGCTGCGCCGCTGCGCCGCCTCGGGCAGGGCCAGCGCCCATTCGCGCAACGAGGTCGGCACCGGCTCTAGCACGATCGCCTCCACGCCGCCGGCTGCCTGTTGGTAGGCGGATTGCAGGTCGGGCACGAGGATGCGCCAGGACACGCCGTCGACCACCAGATGGTGCAGGACCAGCAGCAGGCGCGAGCGTTCGCCATGATCGAACCAGACCGCCTGCAGCAGGCGTCCGGCTTGCGGGTCGAGGCGTTCCTGCGCGGCCTGGGCCTGGGCGGCGATCTCGGCTTCGCGTGCGGCCGCATCGAGCCCGTGCAGCGACACCGCGAGCACGCAGTCGTCGGCACGGATGCGGCCGGGCTCGGCGATCTCCAGCTCATGGGTCGGCGACACGCTCAGGCGCAGCGCATCGTGGTGGTCGAGCAGAGCCTGGATTGCGTGCAACAAGGGCGCGGCGTCGAGCGCAGGCACCCGCAGCAGCATCGACTGTTGATACTGCTTGAACGGCCCCGGTTGTTCGAACAAGTCGCGCAGGATCGGCGTCGCCGGCAACGGCCCGGTCGACGCCACCGCCGGCAGTCGAACGGCTTGTTCGAGCGCAGTGGCGACAGTGGCGAGTGCACGCACGGTCTGGTGCTGGAACACCTCACGCGCGCTCAGGCGCAGGCCGGCCTGGCGGGCGCGGCTCACCAACTGGATCGAACTGATGCTGTCGCCGCCGAGGGCGAAGAAGCCGTCGTCGATACCGACCGCGGCCAACCCCAGGACTTCGGCGAACAACAGCGACAGGCGCTGTTCGAGCTCGCTGCCGGGCGCGGCCGAGACGTCGACCTGCACTTGCGGCGCCGGCAGCGCCTTGCGGTCGAGCTTGCCGTTCGCGGTCAACGGCAGGGCAGGAACGGCGACGAAGGCCGCCGGCAGCATGTACTCGGGCAAGCGTTCGGCGAGTTCGCGCCGCAGCTGCGCGGCATCGATCTGCGGCGCCACGACATACGCGACCAACTGGCGCTGGCCGGGCCGGTCTTCGCGTGCGATCACCGTATTGGCGGCATAACCGACTGCCGCCAGAGCGGTTTCGATCTCGCCCGGTTCGATGCGGAAACCGCGGATCTTGAGCTGGTGATCGGCGCGGCCGAGGTGTTCGAGGCGGCCGTCGCGACGCCAGCGCACCAGGTCGCCGGAGCGGTACATGCGTTCGCCGACGAGGTAAGGATCGGCGACGAAGCGCTCGGCGCTGAGGTCGGGACGGCCGAGATAGCCGCGGGCCAGGCCGGCGCCGCCGATATACAGCTCGCCGGCCACGCCGACCGGCACCGGCCGCAGGCGCGTGTCGAGCACGTACAAACGCGTGTTGCGCAGCGCCGTGCCGATGCTGGGGCGGTCGCCTTCTTCGATCTCGTCGATGGCGACGTAACTGGCGTCGACCGTGCATTCGGTCGGGCCGTAGCAGTTGTAGCCGCGTACCGGATGCTCGCGCAGCGCCTTCCATTGCGATTCGCCGACGGTTTCGCCGCCGAGGACGACCGTGCTCGGGTGAGTGCGGCCTTCGTCGAGCAGGCCGATAGCGCGCAATTGTTCGAAATGCGCCGGGGTCAGGTCGACCGCGTCGATGCGCCGGCTGGCGATGTAGTCGAGCAGGGCCTCGCCTTCGCGACGGGTGTCGTCGTCGATCAGGTGCAGTTCCTGGCCGGCGCACAGCCACAACAGGCCTTCTAGCGAGGTGTCGAAGGCAAAGGTGGCGGTCAGGGCGAAGCGGATGCGCGCCTCGCCGGAATGGCGCACGACATCGGCGAACAGGCGCTCGCGATGTTCCTCGAACAGGTTGGCGACGCCGGCATGGGTCACGACCACGCCCTTGGGTTTGCCGGTCGAGCCCGAGGTGTGGATGACGTAGGCCGGATGCAGCGGGTGCAGCGGCACTGAGCGGTCTGCGTCGGTCGGGTCGTGGTCCGGCGCGTCGGAGAGGCGTTGCAAGCCCTCGACGTCGTCCAGGCGCCAGACCGGCATGTCGACCGCGAGCGGGGCATCGTCGATAAGCGCATCGGCGATGGCGCCGTGAGCGAGCAGCAGGCGCGGCGCGGCTTCGGCGAGCAGTTCGCGCAGACGCGGGCCGAGGTGCTCGGTGTCCATCGGCAAATAGGCCGCACCGGCCTTGAGCACGCCGAGCATGGCGACGACGGTGTCGAGCGAACGCGGCAAGGCCAGGGCGATCCGGTCCTCGGCGCCGATGCCGGCGGCGATCAGGCCGTGGGCGATGCGGTTGGCGCGGCGGTTGAGTTCGGCATAGCTCAGCGAAAGTTCGCCGCAGACCGCGGCGATCGCGTCCGGCGTCGCCGCGACCTGATGCTCGAACCACTGCGGCAACGAGCGCCCGGACGCTGTGGTGCGGGCGCCGTTCCAGCCGACCAGCAGGCATTCGCGTTCGTCGGCATCGAGCAGCTCGATATCGCCGATGGCGCGTCCGGCGTCGGCGGCGACCGCGCGCAGCATGCGTTCCAGGTAGACGCCGATGCGGCGGGCGGTGTCGGTGTCGAACAGGTCGACGGCGTACTCGATCATGCCGTGCAGGCCGGCCGCCGCGCCGCGTTCGTCGTGCAGTTCGGTGAAGTCGAAGCTGAGGTCGAACTGGGCGATGTCGAGGTCGAACTCGGCAGTATGGCTGCGCAGGCCGGGCAGTTCCAACCCGGTCTGGACGTGGTTCTGCAGCGACAGCATCACCTGGAACAGCGGGTGATGGGCCATCGAGCGGGTGGGCTTGAGCGCATCGACCAGACGCTCGAACGGCAGGTCCTGGTGTTCGTAGGCGGCCAGGTCGGTCTCGCGCACGCGGCCGAGCAGTGCGGCGAAGCTCGGGTTGCCCGAGGTGTCGTTGCGCAGCACCAGGGTGTTGAGGAACACGCCGACCAGATCGTCGAGCGCGGCGTCGGAGCGGCCGGCGATCGGCGTGCCGAGGGCGATGTCGTCGCCCGCGCCGAGCCGGCTCAAGGTGGCGGCGAGCGCGGCCTGCAGGACCATGAACACGGTCGCTCCGTGGCGCCCGGCAAGCGCGGCCAGGCGCGCATGCAGGGCGGCGTCGAGCGGCAGCGACAGGTGACCGCCGCGGTAGCTCGAGGTCGGCGGCCGCGGCCGGTCGCTCGGCAGCGAGATCAGTTCCGGCAGATCGGCGAGGGTGCGCTTCCAGTACTCGGCTTGTTGCGCGAGCAGGCTGGCGGCGTCGCCCTCGTCGCCGAGCACTTGGCGTTGCCACAGGCTGAAATCGGCGTACTGCACCGGCAGCGGCGACCAGTCCGGGGCACGGCCGCGCAGGCGCGCGGCATAGGCCTGGGCGAGGTCGCGCGACAGCGGCGCCAGCGAGGCGCCGTCGCCGGCGATGTGGTGCAGCAGCAACAACAGCACGTGGCGCTGCGCGTCGAGCGCGAACAGATGCGCGCGCAAAGGCAATTCGCGGCTGAGATCGAAAGCGTAGGCGGCCGCCTGCGACAGGTCGGCGCGCAGGCGTTCGTCGTCCGTGTTCGCGATCGACAGCGGAGCCTCGGCCTGGGCCAGTACGCATTGGCTCGGCGCTTCGCCCGCGACGGTGGTCGCGGGGAACACCGTGCGCAGGCTTTCGTGGCGCGCGACCAGGTCGGCGAGCGCGGCGCGCAGGGCGTCGCGGTCGAGTTCGCCGTCCAGGTGCAGGGCCAGCGGGATGTTGTAGGTCGCGCTGGGCCCCTCGAACTGATGCAGGAACCACAGGCGTTGCTGGGCGAACGACAGCGGCAAGCGCTGCGGCCGCGGTTGCGCGATCAGCGGCGCCCGCCGGCCGCCGCCCGAGGGCAGGGCCCGCGCCAGCGCTTCCACGGTCGGCGCATCGAACAGAGTGCGGATCGACAGTTCGACGTCGAAGGTCGCGCGGATGCGGCCGATCAGACGGGTGGCGAGCAGCGAATGGCCGCCGAGGGCGAAGAAGCTGTCGCCTACGCCGACCCGTTCCAGGCCGAGCACTTCCGCATACAAGGCGCACAGGATCGCTTCGGCGGCGTTGCGCGGGCCGCGCGAGGCCGGCTGCGCGGCGAACTCCGGCGCCGGCAAGGCCTTGCGGTCGAGCTTGCTGCCGTTGGCGGTCAGCGGCAGCGCGGGCAGGGCGACGAAAGCCGACGGCACCATGTACTCGGGCAGGCGTTCGCCGAGGCGCCGGCGCAGGCTGTCCTCGTCGATGGCTTCGTGGGTGACCAGATAAGCGACCAGCAGCGGATGGCCGGGCCGGTCCTCGCGCACGATCACCGCGTTGCCGGCATGGCCGCATTGCGCCAGCGCGGCTTCGATCTCGCCCAGCTCGATGCGGAAACCGCGCAGCTTGATCTGCTGGTCGGCGCGGCCGAGGTAGTCGAGCTGGCCGTCCTCGCGCCAACGGGCGCGGTCGCCGCTGCGGTACATGCGCTCGCCGATCACGAACGGGTCGGCGACGAAACGTTCCGCGCTCAGGCCCGGGCGGTCGAGATAACCGCGGGCCAGGCCGGCGCCGGCGATGTACAACTCGCCGGCCACGCCCGCCGGCACCGGACGCAGCATGGCGTCGAGCACGTACAAGCGGGTGTTGGCGATCGGCGTACCGAGCGGCGGCGCCGCGCCGGCCAGCGAGGCCGGCGACAACACCCCGCTCATCGCCGCGCAGACGGTGATTTCGGTCGGGCCGTAGGCATTGACCAGGCGTCGCCCGGCCGACCAGGCCGCGGCGACGTGCGGCGGGCAGGCTTCGCCGCCGACGATCAGGGTGCTGGGCCAGGTCTGCACGGCCGGGTCGAGGCTGCTGAGCGCGCTCGGCGGAATCAGGGTGTGGCTGATGCGTTGTTCGTCGAGGGTGCGGGCGAGCGCGTCGCC
Organism: Lysobacter sp. 22409; assembly: GCF_052045105.1. NCBI lineage: Bacteria > Pseudomonadati > Pseudomonadota > Gammaproteobacteria > Lysobacterales > Lysobacteraceae > Lysobacter > Lysobacter sp. 22409. The sequence continues at coordinate 10,948 of NZ_JBQEOE010000021.1, forward strand.
GAGCAGCAGACCCGGCGGCGGCAACACCAAGGTCGCGCCGGCGGCGAAACACATCAGCATCTCCATCGCCGCCGCGTCGAAGCTCATCGAGGCGAACTGCAGCACGCGGCTGTCGGCATCCAGGCCGAAGCGTTCGATCTGGCTGTGGGTCAGGCTGGGGAGGCCAGCGTGAGTGACGACAACGCCCTTCGGCCGCCCGGTCGAACCGGAGGTGTAGATGACGTAGGCAGGATGGCGCGGATCGAGCGCGCGCATGCGTTCGCGGTCGTCCGGGTCGTGGCTCGGCGCATGCACTAGTTCGGCACCGAAGCCGTGGGCGTCGTCGATCAACAGCAACTCGGCGTCGGCGGGCAGGCGCGCCGCGCTGGCGCGGGTGGCGATCACTTTGTGCGGGCGCGCATCGGCGAGGGTCCAGGCCAGGCGCTCGGCCGGGTGGTCGGCGTCGAGCGGCAGGTAGGCCGCGCCGGCCTTGAGAATCCCGAGCACGGCGACCACGGTGTCGAGCGAGCGCGGTACGGCGATGGCGATGCGGTCCTCGGGGCCGACGCCGTGCGCGATCAGCGCATGCGCGCAGCGGTTGGCGCGGCGGTTGAGTTCGGCATAGCTGTACTCGTGGCCGGCGCAGACCGCGGCGACCGCCTCGGGCGCGGCGGCGACACGTTGCTGGAACCATTGCGGCACGGTCTGCACGGGCAGCTCGACTTCGTTGCCGTTCCAGTCGTAGAGCACGCGGCGGCGTTCGCGGTCGTCGAGCAGGTCGAACTGTTCGAGGGCGCGCTGCGGATGCGCAGCGATCGCGTCGAGCAGACGCGACAGACGCTCGGCCAAACGCTCGATGCTGAGCGCGTCGAACCGCGCCGGGTCGTAGTTGAAACGGAACGACAGGCGCGCGCCCGGCGTGACCAGCAGGCTCAGCGGATAGTGGGTGGCGTCGCTGCTGTGGAAGCCGCTGATGCGCAGCTCGCCGAGCGCCGACTCCAGGCCGTTGTGATCGATCGGATAGTTCTCGAATACGTACAGGCTGTCGAACAGACGCTCGAAGCCGGCCAGGCGTTGCAGCTCGGACAAGTTGAGATGCTGGTGTTCGATCAGGCCGGCCTGTTGCGCCTGCAGGTGCAGCAGCAGGTCGATGAAGCTCTGGCCGGCCTGCAGGCGCACGCGCGAAGGCACGGTGTTGATGAACAGGCCGATCATCTGGGCGACGTCGCGCAGCTCCGGCGGACGCGCGGAGACCGTGGTGCCCAGGACGATGTCGTCGCGGCCCAGCATGCGCCCGAGCAACAGCGCCCAGGCGCCCTGCACCAGGGTGTTCAGGGTCAGGCCGTGGCGGCGCGCCAACTGGGCCAGGGTGCGCGACAACGGCTCGGGCAGATCGAGGGCGTGATGCGATTGCTCGCCCGACGCCGCTGGACGCGACGGCAGCAACAAGGTCGGCTCTTCGATGTCGGCGAGCACTTCGCGCCAGGCCTGTTCGGCCGCGGCCGGATCGCGCTGGCCCAGCCACGCCAGGTAGTCGCGGTACGGCGTGGCACGCGCCAGCTCGGCGCCGCCATACAGCGCGAACAACTCCTGCACCAGCACCGGCAGCGACCAGCCGTCGAGCAGGATGTGATGGTTGGTGATCAGCAGACGGTGGTGCGCATCGGCGAGGCGTACCAAGGTGAAACGCAGCAAGGGCGCACGATCGAGCTCGAAGCGGCGCAGGTGCTCGGTCTCGGCGACCCATGCTGCTTCGGCTTCGCGTTGCGCGGCCGGCACCGTGTCGAGATCGACCCGTCGCCAGTCCAGCGGCACTTCGCGCGGAATCAGCTGCACCGGCGTTTCCAGCCCGCGATGGACGAAGGCCGCGCCGAGGTGCGGGTGGCGCTGCATCAGCCGGCGTGCGGCGTCGCGCAGGCGCGCTTCGTCGAGCGGGCCGTTCAGATCGAAATGCACCTGCACCACATAGGGGTCCGGCCCTTCGTGGTCGTACAGGGCGTGGAACAGCAGGCCTTGCTGCAACGGCGTCAGCGGCAGGATATCGGCGACCGCATGGGCGCCGCCGTGTTCGCGTTCCAGGGTTTCGATGGTGGTCTGGTCGAGTGCGACCAGCGGCAGGTCGGACGGGGTCAGGCCGCCGGCGTCGTCGCGTTCGAGCAGCGACGCCAGCGCACCGAGGGCGCGTGCATAGGTTTCGGCCAGGTCGACGATCTGGGCGCGGTCGAACAAGGCCCGCGGCCACGACCAGGTGGCGACGAACTCGGGGCCGTCGGCGCGGTCCTGGGTGATGGCGTTGAGTTCGATCGCGTGGGCGATCGGCATCGCGTCGCCGCCGGCATTGGCGACCTCTTCCTCGGCCTGTTCCCAATCGCGGGTTTCCGAGACGCCGAAGCGGCCGAGGTAGTTGAAGCTGATCTGCGCCGCCGGCTGCGCGGCGAGCAGCGCGCCGGTATCGGCGTTGAGATGACGCAGCAGGCCGTAGCCGAGGCCGTGGTCGGGCACCGCGCGCAATTGCTCCTTGACCCGCTTGAGCAAGCGTTCGAGCTCGCCGTCGCCGGCGAAGGCGCGCTCCAGGTCGATCTCGTCCAGCGACAGGCGCAGCGGATACAGGCTGGTGAACCAGCCGACCGTGCGCGACAGGTCGAGCCCGTTGCGATCGCTCTCGCGGCCGTGGCCTTCCAGGTCGAGCAGCAGTGCATCGACTGCGGCGCCGGTGTGGCGGCGGCGCCAGTCGCTCACAGCGAGGGCGAAGCCGCTCAGCAGCACGTCGTTGATGCGGGCGTGGAAGCGCGCCGGCAACGCCGTCAGCAGGGCCGCGGTGACCTCGCTCGGCAGGCTGAGGCTGAAGTGCTCGCTGTTGGCGCCGGTGTCGCGCGAGGGATCGAGCGCGACCGGCGACAGCGGCGGGTCGGACCCATCGGTCGTCGCCGTCCAATGCGTCAGCTCGGCCAGGCGCTGCGGCGAATGCGCGTCGTCGGACAATTGCTGCGACCAGGTGCGCAGCGAATGGCTGCGCGGTGCGAACGCCGGCGCACGGCCGGCACGGATCGCCCCGACCGCGTCGCGCAGGTCCGGGATCAGGATGCGCCAGGACACGCCGTCGACGGCGAGGTGGTGAATCGTCAACAACAGGCGGCCGCCGTGCTCGCCGGCGTCGAACCAGACCGCACGCAGCAAATCGCCGCGCTCGCACGACAAGGCCTGCGCCGATTCGGCGGCGGCCGCGTCGATGCGGGCCTGCAGCGCCGTGCCATCGAGACCGGCGACGTCGATGCGCCGCAGGCAGGCCGCGGCGTCGACGCTGCCGGGTTCGGGCACGCGCAAGCGCCAGGCCTGGGCGTCGTCGCGGCCCAGGCGCAGGCGCAGGGCGTCGTGGTGATCGAGCAAGGCGGCGAGCGCATCGCGCAGCTCGGCTTCGGCCAGGCCGGCCGGCACCCGCAGCAGCACCGATTGGTTGAAGCCGTCGAGGGCGACCTCGCGGTCGAGGAACCAGCGCAGGATCGGCAGCGCCGGCAGTTCGCCGAGCGGTTCGTCGAGCAGGGCCGGTGCGGCCTCGTCGGCATCGCGGGCGACCAAGGCCAGCGCAGCGACGCTCTGGTGCTGGAACACGTCGCGCGGTGTGATCAGCAGACCGGCCTTGCGCGCCTGGCTGACCAGTTGGATGGAGATGATGCTGTCGCCGCCGAGATCGAAGAAGCTGTCGTCGATGCTGACCCGCGGCAGACCGAGCACTTGCGCATACAGCTCGGCGAGGACCTGCTCGCGGTCGTTGCGCGCGGCGCGGTGGTGGGCCGGGGTGAAATCGGGAGCCGGCAGCGCCTTGCGGTCGATCTTGCCGTTCGGGGTCAGCGGCATCGTCGGCAGCAACACCATCACCGGCTGCATGTAGTCCGGCAGCTGCGAGGCGACGTGGCGGCGCAGATCGCTGAACTGGTCGAAGCTGGCCGGGTTGTTGGTGCAGGCGGCGAGCTCGCGCGGTGTGTTCGCCAGGTACAGATCGGTCCACACCGCCGACGTGGCGGCGTCGTCAGCGCGCACGAACAGCAGGTCGAGCCCCTCGCCGATGGCGCCGCCGGACCAGGTCGTCGCGACCCGGTAACCGAGGCGGCGGCCGAGTTGCACCAGCGCTTCGCTGGTCGCCTCGATCGCGCTGCCCGCGGCGATCAGCTGCGAACGCACCTCGGCGATAGCGGTGCCGGAGGCCAGGGCCTGCAGCGCGTCCAGCTCGGGTTGCAGATGCGCATTGGGCACGCCGCGCAGGCGCAGGCCGGCGGGCTGGTGGTCGAGCAGATGGGTGGCGACGGCATCGAATCCGTCGAAATCCGCGCCCCAGGCGCGCACCGGCAAGGACGCCAGCGAGCGCAGCGGCAGCGGCCCCTTGCGCAGCACCACCTCGTAGCGGTGGCGGCTGAGTTCGTTGCCGTAGGCGCTGCGCTTGGTCTGGATGTCGACCGCGGCGATGCCGTCCAGGCGCTGCGGCAACTGGCTGAAGAACTCCGGTGCGACCAGCAGTTCCTTCTCGGCCAACAGGATCTGCTCGATGCGCCGTTGCAGGGTCGCCGCGTCGGTGTCGGCATCGGCCTGGTGCAACTGGATCGCGGTGGCGAAGCTGCGCTGCAGGTGCAGGTTACGCACGTCGCCGAGGAACAGCGCGCCGCCCGGCGTCAGCAGCTGCATCGCCTGGCGGATCACTTCGAGCAGGTAGTCGCCGTTCGGGAAGTACTGCAGCACCGAGTTGATGACGATGGTGTCGAAGCGGCCGTCCTGGCCGTCGCTCGCCAGGCTGTCGCCGAGGCCGTGCATCTCGTGCGCCGGCCGTGCATGCAGTTCGATCTTGCCGGCCAGCTGCGGCTGCCGTTCGATCTCGCCGCGCAGGCGTTCGATGGTCGCCGCCGACAGGTCGGTGCCGTGGTAGGCCTCGACGTGCGGCGCCACCTGCGACAGGATCAGGCCGCTGCCGACGCCGATCTCGAGCACGCGCCTCGGCTGCAGTTCGAGGATGCGTTCGACCGTGGCCGCACGCCACTCGCGCATCTGTTCGAGAGCGATCTCGGAGCCGTCGTAGCTGCTGTTCCAGCCGTGGAAGTTTTCGCCGAACTCGACCGCTTGCGGCGGTTCTTCGCCGTACAGGGTCTCGTAGATGGTTTCCCACTCGCCGATCAGGCGCGATTCCTGGCCCTGGTCGCGGTCGGCGTCGCGTTCGTGTTCGAGCACGACATAGGCGACCAGTTGCTTGTGGCCCGGCACGTCTTCGCGCGCGACCACGATCGATTGCGCGACCGCGGCGTGGCGCTGCAGCACGTCCTCGATCTCGCCGAGTTCGATGCGGAAGCCGCGCAGCTTGACCTGATGATCGACCCGGCCGATGAATTCGAGTTGGCCGTCGTCGCGCCAGCGCGCCAGGTCGCCGCTGCGGTACATGCGCTCGCCGGCGAGGTAAGGATCGGCGACGAAGCGCTCTGCGCTCAGTGCGGGGCGATGCAGATAACCGCGCGCCAGGCCCTTGCCGGCCAGGTACAACTCGCCCGGCACGCCGACCGGCACCGGCTGCAGGCCGGCGTCGAGCAGGTAGACGCGGCTGCCGAGGATCGGCGTGCCGATCGGCGGCACCGAGGCGCCCGCCAGCGGCGCGCTCATGGTCGCGCACACCGTGGTTTCGGTGGGGCCGTAGGCATTGGTCATGCGCCGGCCTTGCGACCAGGTCTTGACCAACTGCGGCGCGGTGGCCTCGCCGGCGACGATCAGGTCGCTGCAGGTCGCGAGCGCATCGGCGCCGAGCACCGACAACGCGGCCGGCGGCAAGGTCGCATGGGTGACGCGGTGGCGTTGCATGGTCTCGACCAGGGCCTCGCCTGGCAGCAGCCGTTCGGCCTCGGCGACGACCAGGGCCGCGCCCGACAGCAGCGCCATGCACAGTTCCCAGAATGCCGCGTCGAAACTCAACGAGGCGAACTGCAGCACACGCGAACCCGGGCCGACCTCGAAGGCGGCGACCTGGCTGGCGAGCAGGCTCGGCACGCCGGCATGGGTGACGACCACGCCTTTGGGACGCCCGGTCGAACCGGAGGTGTAGATGACGTAGGCGGCATCGGCCGGCGACACTGCGGCGAGCCGCGGCGCATCGGTGGCTTGCGCGGCCAGCGTCTGCAAGGTTTCCGGCAGATCCAGCAGCCAGGTCGGCACGCCGTGTTCGGGCAGGCGCGCTTCGATCTCGCGCCGGCTGATCAATCGCGCCGGTTTCGCGTCGGCGAGCATGTAGGCCAGGCGTTCCGGCGGGTAGTCCGGGTCCAGCGGTAGATAGGCCGCGCCGGTCTTGAGGATGCCGAGCATGGCGACGACCATTTCCGGCGAACGCGGCAGGGCGATGGCGACGCGGTCTTCGCGGCCGATGCCCAGGGCGATCAGCGCATGCGCATAACGGTTGGCGCGGCGGTCGAGTTCGCCGTAGCTGAGACAGGCGTCGCCGAACAGCAAGGCCGGCGCTTCCGGATCGAGCGCGACCTGGTGCTCGAATAGGGCCGGAATGGTGGCGTCGGCGATGGCGCCGTGCGCGTCGCCGAGCACGGTGCGGTTCGCGTCGCCGAGCAAGCGCTGGCGTTCGTCGCTATCGAGCAGGTCGATGGCGGCGATGCTGCGCCGCGGGTCGCGGGCGGCGGCATCGAGCAGCCGCAGCAGGCGCTGCCACAGGCGTTCGATCGAGGCTTCGTCGAACAGATCGGTGGCGTACTCGATGACGCCGTCGAGGCCGGCCGGCACGCCGTCGGCGGCGAGGCGTTCGCCGAGGTTGAAGAACAGATCGAACTTGGCGCTGCGGAAGTCGGCGCTATGCATCGACACGGTCAGGCCGGGCAGGCGCAGCTCGGCTTCGCTGACGTTCTGCAGGACCATGCCGACCTGGAACAGCGCATGGTGCGAAGTCGAGCGGGTCGGGTTGAGCAGTTCCACCAGGCGCTCGAACGGCGCGTCCTGGTGGGTGTAGGCGGCGAGTGCGGTGGCGCGGACCCGGCCGAGCAAGGTCTCGAAGCTCGGCTGCCCGGACAGATCGGCGCGCAGCACCAGGGTGTTGACGAAGAAGCCGACCAGATCGTCGAGGGCCTGATCGTTGCGCCCGGCGATGGCGCTGCCGATAGCGATGTCGTCGCCGGCGCCGAGGCGGTGCAGCAATGCGGCGAGGCCGGCCTGCAACACCATGAACAAGCTGGCTTCGTGGCGATGAGCGAGGTCGAGCAGGCGCGCGTGCAGTTCGGGATCTATGCTCAGCGCCCATTGCCGGCCGCGATAGCTGGCGACCAGCGGACGCGGCCGGTCGGTCGGCAGCTCGATGCGTTCGGGCAAATCGGCCAGTTGCGCCTTCCAGTAACCGAACTGCTGCGAGATCAGGCTGTCCGGGTCCTGCTCGCTGCCGAGCAGGCGTTGCTGCCACAGGGTGTAATCGGCGTACTGCACCGGCAGCGGCGCCCAGGTCGGCGAATGTCCCTGCAGACGCGCGGCATAAGCCTGGCCGAGATCGCGCGCCAACGGCGCCAGCGACGAGCCGTCGCCGGCGATGTGATGCAGCACCACCAACAGCACGTGCTCCTGCTCGCCGAGACGGAACAGACTGCTGCGCAGCGGCGTCTCGTGAGCGAGATCGAACACGTGCATGGCGTCGGCATGCAGCAGCTCGGCCAGGGTGTCGGGGTTGGCGTCGACCAGCGACCACTGCGGAGCGCTTTCGGCGATCGTCAGCACCTGCTGGTAAGGCGTGCCGTCGGCCTCCGGGAAGATCGTGCGCAGGCTTTCGTGACGCGCGACCACATCGCTCAGCGCGGCGCGCAAGGCGTCCAGATCCAGCCGCCCCGACAGGCGCAGCGGCATCGGGATGTTGTAGGCGGCGCCACTGTCGCCCGTGCCCGCGTGTTGTTCGAACTTCTGGATGAACCACAGACGACGCTGCGCGTACGACAGCGGCAGCAGCGCCGGACGCGCTTGCGGACGCAGCGCCGGGCGGGCCAACTCGGCCTGCGGCAAACGCGCGGCGAGGCTCGCCACGGTCGGCGCTTCGAACAGGGCGCGCAAGGGCAGTTCGATGCCGAGTGCGGCGCGGATCCGGCTGACCAGACGGGTGGCCAGCAGCGAATGGCCGCCGAGGGTGAAGAAGTGATCGTCGAGGCCGATCCGTTCGATCCCGAGCACCTCGCCGAACAGCTCGCACAGCAGGCTTTGCTGCGGCGTCTGCGGAGCGCGATAGGTTTCCGCGGCGCGGTCGCCTTCGCCGGGTTCCGGCAGGGCCTTGCGGTCGATCTTGCCGTTCGGCGTCAGCGGCAGCGCGTCCAGGGCAACGAAGGCCGAGGGCAGCATGTACTCGGGCAGGCGCTCGCCCAACGCCTGACGCAGGGCGCCGCCGTCGAGGCCATCGGCGACGACATAGGCGACCAACCGCTTGAGGCCTTCGCGGTCCTCGCGCGCGACCACGACGTTACGGGCGTGACCGAGCTGGGCCAGGGCCGCTTCGATTTCGCCGAGTTCGATGCGGAAGCCGCGGATCTTGACCTGATGGTCGAGGCGGCCGAGGAAGTCCAGACGGCCATCGAAGCCCCAGCGTGCCAGGTCGCCGGTGCGGTACATGCGCTGTCCGTTCTGGAACGGGTCGGCGACGAAACGTTCGGCGCTCAGCGAGGGCCGGCGGAAGTAGCCGCGCGCCAGACCGTCTCCGGCCAGGTACAACTCGCCGGCGACGCCGCTGGGCACCGGCCGCAAGTTCGCATCGAGAACATACACGCGGGTGTTGTCGATCGGCGCGCCGATGCGCACCGCCTCGCCGGCGGCGACGCGGCTGGCGAGCGACCAGACCGTGGTTTCGGTGGGGCCGTACAGGTTCCAAAGCGCCGCATCGGCGGCGAGGAAGTCGGCGAGTTCCGCCGGCAGCGCTTCGCCGCCGCACAGCACGCGCAGGTTGGCGGGCGGCGCCCAGCCGGCGGCGCGCAGCATCTGCCAGGTGGCCGGGGTGGCCTGGATCGTGCTCGGCGCGATCGCGGCGATGTGCTCGCGCAGGCGCTCGCCGTCGGTCGCGACCTCGCGCGGCGCGATGTGCAGTTCGGCGCCGCACAGCAAGGGCAGGTACAACTCGAGCCCGGCGATGTCGAACGAGATCGGGGTCAGCGCCAGCAGGCGGTCGCCGGCGTCGAGGCCGGGCTCGCGCTGCATTGCGCATAGGAAGTTCTCGAGCGCGCGGTGTTCGATCGCCACGCCCTTGGGACGGCCGGTCGAGCCGGAGGTGTAGATCACGTAGGCCGGGTGGCGCGGATGCAGGGCGCGTACACGTTCGTGCTGGCGCGGGCCGTGCGCCGGGGCGCCGGCGAGACGCTCGCGCAGGTCGGCCGCGTCGAGCGACCAGCGTAAGGCGACCTCGGCCTCGGCGAGCAACGAGAGCGTGTCGTCGTCGCCGATCAGACAGGCCGGGCCGGCGTCTTCGACCATATAGGCCAGGCGTTCGGCCGGATAGTCCGGGTCCAGCGGCAAATAAGCGGCGCCGGCCTTCAGTGTGGCCAGCAAGGCCACCAGCATGTCGAGCGAACGCGGCAGGGCGATCGCCACGATGTCCTCCGGGCCGATGCCTTGCGCGATCAACAGGTGGGCGAGGCGATTGGCGCGCGCGTCGAGTTCGGCGTAACTGAGGCGGGCCTCGGCGCAAACCGCGGCGGTCGCATCCGGGGTGCGTTCGACCTGGGCCTCGAACAGCGCCGGCAGGGTCAGACCCGGCTGCGCGCGTGCGGTGGCGTTGGCCTCGACCAGCAAGCGCCGATGCTCGGCGGTATCGAGCAGCTCGATGCGGTCCAAGGGCAGCGACGGATCGGCCGCGACCGCGGCCAACACGCGCAGCAGGCGCTGCGCCAGCGCTTGCGCGCCGTCCTCGTCGAACAGATCGAGGGCGTATTCGAGGGTGCCGTCGATGCCGGCGGGGGCGCCGTCGCCATCGAAGCATTCGTTGAAATCGAAGCTCAGGTCGAACTTCGACGAGGCCAGCGCCATCGGCTGCGGCGTGCAACGCAGGCCGGCCAGCGCCGCTTGCGGCGGCGGGTTGTTCTGCAGCACCAGCATCACCTGGAACAGCGGGTGATGGGCCAGCGAGCGCACCGGGTTCAGCGCTTCGACCAGTTGCTCGAACGGCAGGTCCTGGTGTTCGTAGGCGGCCAGGTCGGCGTCGCGCACGCGTTCGAGCAACTGCTCGAAGGCCGGGTTGCCGGAGGTGTCGGTGCGCAGCACCAGGGTGTTGAGGAACAGCCCGACCAGGTCGTCGAGCGCGGCATCGGTACGGCCCGCGACCGGGCTGCCGATCGGGATGTCGGTGCCGGCGCCGAGGCGGGTCAACATCGTGGCCAGCGCCGATTGCAGCACCATGAACAAGGTCGCGCCGCGGCGCTGGGCGAGTGTGGCCAGGCTGCGATGCAGATCGGCCGGGATCGCGAGGGACAGCGATGCGCCGCGGTAGCTCGCGACCTGCGGACGCGGGCGCTCGCTCGGCAGACTCAGCTGATCGGGCAGGGCGGCGAGACGACGGGTCCACCAGGCGAGCTGGCGCGCGTACACGCTGTCGTCGTCGGTGGCGCCTGAGGCCGGGCCGGCGCCGAGCACGCGCCGTTGCCACAGGCTGTAGTCGGCGTACTGCACCGGCAGCGGCGCCCAGGCCGGCGTCAGCCCTTGCAGACGTGCGGCGTAGGCTTCGGCCAGGTCGTCGCTCAGCGGTACCAGCGAGGCACCGTCGGCGGCGATGTGGTGCAGCAACAGCAGCAGCACGTGATCCTGCGTGCCCAGTTTGAACAGGCTCGCGCGCAACGGAATCTCGCGTTCGAGATCGAAGGCATGGGCCGCGGCCGCGCTCAGACGTTCGGGCAAGTCGCTTTCGCTGCAGTCGAACGCATGCAGTTCGACTGCGACCTTCGTCAACACCTGTTGCTGCGGCGTGTCGCCGCCGGGGAACACGGTGCGCAGGCTTTCGTGGCGTTCAACCAAGTCGGCGATAGCGGTGTGCAACGCAGTGGCGTCCAACTCGCCTTGCAGGCGCAACGCCAGCGGCAGGTTGTAGAGGGCGCTGGCGCCTTCGTACTGATGCAGGAACCACAGGCGCTGCTGGGCGAACGACAGCGGCAGCGGTTGCGGACGCTCCTGCACCGACAGCGGCAGGCGCGCACGCCCGCCCTCGCCGAGGCGGCGGGCGAAGGCTTCCACGCTCGGCGCCTCGAACAAGGCGCGGATCGGCAGTTCGACGTCGAAGGTGGCGCGGACCCGGCCGATCAGGCGCGTGGCCAGCAGCGAATGCCCGCCGAGGGCGAAGAAACTGTCGTCGATGCCGACGCGCTCGCGTCCCAACACTTGTGCGAACAGCGCGCACAGCAGGGCTTCGGTGGCGTCGCGCGGCCCGCGAGAATGCGCATGCGGGGCATAGTCCGGCGCCGGCAGCGCCTTGCGGTCGAGCTTGCCGTTCGGCGACAGTGGCAGGGTGTCCAGGCGCACGAAGGCGCTCGGCAGCATGTACTCGGGTAGGCGCGCAGCCAGGCCTTGGCGCAACGCTTCGACGTCGATCGACTCGGCCGCGACATAGGCGACCAATTGCCTGTCGCCGGGCCGGTCCTCGCGCGCGATCACCGCGTGCTGGGCATAGCCGAGTTGGGCCAGCGCCGCTTCGATCTCGCCGAGTTCGATGCGCAGGCCGCGCAGCTTGACCTGATGGTCGACGCGGCCGAGGTACTCGACCTGGCCGTCCGCGCGCCAGCGCGCCAGATCGCCGGTGCGGTACAGGCGCGAACCGTCGGCCGCATGCGGATCGGCGACGAAGCGTTCGGCGGTGAGCGCCGGATTGGCCAGATAACCGCGGGCGAGGCCGACGCCGGCCAGGTACAGCTCGCCGGCGACGCCGACCGGCACCGGCCGCAGCGCGGCATCGAGCACGTACAGCCGGGTGTTCCAGATCGGCGCGCCGATCGGCACCTGCGCGCCGGTCTCGTCGTCGCGGCAGGCCCAGGCGCTGACGTCGACCGCAGCTTCGGTCGGGCCGTAGAGGTTGTGCAGCGGCCGCGCCAGTTGCTCGCGCACGCGGTTGCGCAGCTCGCCCGACAAGGCTTCGCCGCTGCACAGGATGCGGCGCAAGCCGGCGCAGCCGGCCGCACCATCGGCGCCGCGCATGGCCAGTTCCGACAGGAACACGTCGAGCATCGACGGCACGAAGTGCACGGTGGTGATGGCTTCGCGCTCGATCAGTTCGGCCAGGTAGGCCGGGTCGCGATGGCCGTCGGGTCGGGCGACCACCAGGCGCGCGCCTTCCAGCAGCGGCCAGAAGAACTCCCATACCGACACGTCGAAGCTCGACGGGGTCTTCTGCAGCACCGCATCGTCGCCGCGCAAGCCGTACTCGGCCTGCATCCAGGCCAGGCGGTTGACGATGCCGCGGTGCGAGTTGACCACGCCCTTGGGGCGTCCGGTCGAGCCGGAGGTGTAGATCACGTAGGCCGGGTGATCGAGTTCGAGCGGGCGGACCCGTTCGGCATCGGTCGGCGCGCGGTCGCTGGTCTGCGCGAGGGCGGCGAGCAGCGCGGCATCGTCGAGCGATAACAGCGCGGCCTGCGCCGGCAGTTTCGCGGCGACGTCCGAACGCGTCAGCACGCGCACCGGTGCGGCGTGGCCGATCATGTAGGCCAGGCGCTCGACCGGATAATCGGTATCCAGGGGCAGATAGGCCGCGCCGGCCTTGCTGACCGCGTACAGGGCGACGATCAGCTCGACCGAACGCGGCAGGGCCACGCCGACGATGCTCTCCGGGCCGATGCCGTCGGCGATCAGGCGGTGGGCGAGGCGGTTGGCGCGGGCATCGAGTTCGGCATAGCTCAGGCGCTCGCCCTCGAACACCACGGCGACAGCGTCGGGCGTACGCGCGACCTGTCGCTCGAATAGGGCCGGCAGCGGCAGTGCCGGGAAGGCATGGGCGGTGTCGTTCCACTGCTGCAGGACTTGCCGGCGTTCCTCGCTCGGCAACAGCTCGATGGCGCCGACCCGCGCCTGCGGATCGCCGGCCAGCGCGTCGAGCGCGAGCAGGCAACGCGAAGCGATGCGGTCGATGGTCGCGGCGTCGAACAGATCCGGGCGATAGCTCAGTTTGAGCGCGAGTTCGCGCCCGGGCACGGCGACCAGGCCGAGCGGGTAATGCGAAGCATCGCCGCCCCGGTGGCCGTGGAAACGCGCACTCAATTGCGGGCCGACTTCGAGCGTGCCGGTGGCGTCGGCGCCGATCGGGAAGTTCTCGAACACCACCAGGGTGTCGAACAATTCGGCATGACCGGCCGACTGTTGGATCTCGGTCAGGCTGAGGTGTTGGTGGTCGAGCAGCGCCGATTGTTCCCGCTGCAGGCGCTGCAACAAGGCGCCGACGGTTTCGTCGCGCTGCAGTCGCAAGCGCAGCGGCAGGGTATTGATGAACAGACCGATCATGTCCTCGACGCCGGCCAGCTCGGGCGGGCGTCCGGACACGGTGGCGCCGAACACGATGTCGTCGCGATGGGCGAGCTGCGCCAGCACCAGGCCCCAGGCAGCCTGGACGAAGCTGGCCAGGGTCACGCCGAGCTTGCGCGACTGCGTTTCCAGGCGCGCGGTGAGCGCGGCATCGGCGAAGTAGCGGCGCACTTCCGGCGCGGTCGCTGTGGCAGTCGTGGCCGCGGCGATGCGGGTGGGTTCCTCGAAGCCGGCGAATGCCGTGCGCCAGGCTTCGTGGGCGCCGGCGGCATCGCGGCCGGCGAGCCAGCGCAGGTAGTCGCGATAAGGCGTGACCCGAGGCAGCGCGGCCTCGGCACCGTCGCGATACAGCGCGAACAGCTCGCGCATCAGGATCGGCGAGGACCAGCCGTCGAGCAGCAGGTGGTGGCTGGTGAACGCCAACAGGTGGCGGTCGCGGGCGCAACGCAGCAGGGTGAAGCGCAGCAGCGGCGACTGCGCCGGGTCGAAATTGCGCTGGGCGTCGTCGGCGAGCAGCCGTTCGAGTTCGCTGTCGCGGCGTTCCGCGGTCAGCGGGGTCAGGTCGATCACTTCCCACGGCAGCAGGCTGTCGCATGGGATCAGCTGCAAGGGCTGATCGAGGCCGTCGTCGACGAAGGCCGCACGCAGATGCGGATGGCGCGCGAGCAGATCGCGTGCGGCGCGTTCCAGGCGATCGCCGTCGAGGGCGCCGTCGAGCTCGAACACCATCTGGGTCAGATAGGCGTCGGGCGCGGAGCGGTCGTACAAGGTGTGGAACAGCAGGCCTTGTTGCAGCGGCGACAGCGGCAGCACCTCGGCCAGGGCCTGGCCCGATTCCAGGCGTTCGATCGTGTCCTGGTCGAGCGCGACCAGCTCCAGGTCCGACGGCGTCAGCCGGCGCATGTCGCTGGCGGCGGCATGGACGGCGATCGCGCGCAGCGCCGCGAACCAATGCTCCGCCAAGGCTTCGACTTCGTCTTGCCGCAGCAGTTCGCCGGCCCAGCTCCAGTTCGCGCACAGCTCCGGGCCGTGGTCGCCGGCCAGGGTCAGGGCATTGAGTTCGAGCGCATGCGCGAGCGGCATTGCCGCATCGCCGCCGCTGCCGAGCGCGAGGCTCGGCTCGGCGGCGCTCCACAGAGCGTCGCTGCCGGCGTCGAGATCGAAGCGGCCCAGATAGTTGAAGCCGACCTGCGGCGACGGCCAACCGGCCAGTGCGTAGCGGCCCTCGTCGTCCAGATGGCGCAACAGGCCGTAGCCGATGCCGTTGTCCGGCAGCGCACGCAGTTGCTCCTTGATCGACTTGAGTGCGCGTTCCAGCGGCTTGCCGCCGCGCAGCGCGGCCTGCGCACCGCTTTCGGGCAGGTGCAGGCGCAGCGGGAACAGGCTGGTGAACCAGCCGACCGTGCGCGACAGATCGGCGCCGTCGAGCAGGCCGGCTTCGCGACCGTGGCCTTCGAGGTCGAACAGCACCGAAGCCTCGCCGCCGTTGCCGTGGCTCGCACCGCGCCAAGCCGACAGGGCCAGCGCGAACGCGGTCAGCAGGACGTCGTTGATGCGGCCATGGATCAGCTCGGGCGCGCGGGTCAACAACAAGCGCGTGCTCTCGCTGTCCAGGCGCAGGCTCAGGCTGCGCTGGCCGGCGAGGGTGTCGCGTTGCGGGTCGAGCGGACGCGCGGCGACCGCGCCGGCATCGCCGTCGAGCATCGCGCGCCAGAACGGCAGCTCCGCGCGGCGGCGTTCGGCGGCGGCCGGCAAGGCCAGCGCCCATTGCCGCAACGAGGTCGGCACCGGCGCCAGCGACGCGGCACGGTCCCCGGCGCAGGCCTCCCAGGCCGCACGCAGGTCGGGCACCAGGATGCGCCAGGACACGCCGTCGACGGCGAGGTGGTGGATAGTCAACAGCAGACGCGAATCGTCGCCGCCGTCGAACCAGACTGCCTGCAGGATGCGGCCGTCGCGAGGATCGAGCCGGGCCTGCGCAGCCTGGGCCTCGGCTTCGATGAGCCGCTTGCGCGCGGCGGCGTCGAACCCGTCGATATCGATGTCGATGCGTCGCAGCAGATCCCGCGCCTGGACACTGCCGGCGGCGCCGACGTGCAAGGCCAGGCCGGCATCGAGGCGCAGACGCAGCGCATCGTGATGATCGATCAGGCGCTGCAGCGCGCTCAGCAAGGGCGCCTCGCGCAGGGCCGGCACGCGCAGCAGCATCGATTGCTGGAACTGCCCGAACGGGCCGTCCTGCTCGAACAGGTCGCGCACGATGGGGGTGGCCGGCAGCTCGCCGACCGGGTCGACCGTCGGCTGCGCCGGCGTCGCCGCCGGGTCGAGCGGCGTCGCGACCGCGGCCAGCGAGCGCACGCTCTGGTGCTGGAACACGTCGCGGGCGCTCAGGCGCAGGCCGGCCTGACGGGCACGGCCGACCAACTGGATCGAACTGATGCTGTCGCCGCCGAGGGCGAAGAAACCGTCGTCGACGCCGACCTCGGCCAGGCCGAGCACCTGCGCGAACAAGCGCGCGAGCAAACGCTCCTGCGCCGATTCCGGCGCCGCGCCGCGCACTGTCTCGATGCTCGGCGCCGGCAAGGCGCGGCGATCGAGTTTGCCGTTGCGGGTGAGCGGCAGGGCGTCGAGGGCGACCACTGCGGCCGGGCGCAGATAGTCGGGCAGACGCTCGCCCAGTTGCCGCAGCACGGCCTGGGTATCGATGGCGTCGCCGACCACATAGGCGACCAGGCGCTTATGGCCGGGGCTGTCCTCGCGTGCGATCACCGCGTTGCCGGCGTAGCCGAGTTCGGCGAGCGCGGCCTGCACTTCGCCGAGTTCGATGCGGAAGCCGCGGATCTTGACTTGATCGTCGGCGCGGCCGAGCACTTCCAGGCGGCCATCGCGACGGCGCCGTGCGCGGTCGCCGCTGCGGTACATGCGTTCGCCGGCATGGAAGGGGTCGGCGACGAAGCGTTCGGCGGTGAGTGCGGCGCGCTCGCGATAGCCGCGCGCCAGGCCGGGGCCGGCCAGGTACAACTCGCCGGCCACGCCCTCGGGCGCCGGCTGCAGCCAGGCATCCAGCACGTAGGCGCGGGTGTTCCAGATCGCACGGCCGACCGAGGGCGCCGTGGCCTCGCGCTCGATCGCGGTGAACGCGGCATCGACGCCGTACTCGGTGGGGCCGTAGGCGTTGTAGCCGCGCACGTCGTCGCGTTCGGCAAAGGCCTGCCATTGCGCCGCGGCGATGGCTTCGCCGCCGAGGATCACGCTGCGCGGGTGCCAATGTGCGGGATCGAGCAGGCCGCGCTGGCGCAGCGGTTCGAAGTGCGACGGGGTCAGGTCGACGGCATGGATGCGGCGCTCGCGCAGGCGTGCGATCAACAGTTCGCCGTCGCGGCGGGTGTCGTCGTCGATCAATTCCAACTGATGGCCGGCGCACAGCCACAGCAGGCCTTCGACGGCGGTGTCGAAGGCGAAGGTCGCGGTCAGGGCGAAACGCACCCGCGTGGTGTCGTTGTCGCCCGCGACCGCACTGTAGAGGGTGCTGCGTTGGTGCTGGAACAGGTGCGACAGCGTGGCGTGGGCGACCAGCACGCCCTTGGGCTTGCCGGTCGAGCCCGAGGTGTAGATCAGATAGGCCGGGTGTTGCGGGTGCAGCGGCCGTACTCGTTCGAGATCGGTCGGTGCCTGTGTGGGCATGGACTGCAGGCGCGCCTCGAACGCGGCCTCGTCGAGCACCAGCAGCGGCAGGTCGGAGCCGAGGCGGGCGGCGATGTCGGCATGGGCGAGCACGCGCGTCGGCACCGCATCCAACAGCATCTCGCGCTGGCGCGGGCCGAGATGTTCGAGGTCGAGCGGCAGATAGGCGGCGCCGGTCTTGAGCACGGCCAGCATAGCCACGACGCTGTCGGCGGAACGGTTCAGGGCCAGGGCGACGATGTTCTCGGCGCCGACGCCTTCGCCGATCAGCAGATGGGCGAGACGGTTCGCGCGTCGTTCGAGGGTGGCGTAGTCGAGTTCGTCGTCGCCGCAGACCAGGGCGATCGCGTCCGGCGTGGCGGCGGCCTGGCGCTCGAACCATTGCGGCAGGGCGGTCGCTTCCACCGCGACGGATTCGCCGCGCGAGGCCTCGAGCAAACGTTGTCGCTGTGCAGCATCGAACAGGCCCGCCTCGCCGATACGCTGCTGCGGGTCGGCGGCCATCGCTGCGAGGACCTGGATCAGGCCGTCGCCGATGGACTGCGCGGTGGCCTCGTCGAACAAATCGGTCGCGTATTCCAGCAGGCCGCTCAGGCGGGAGACGCCGTCAGTGTGGTGCTCGGTGAAATCGAAGCTGAGATCGAACTTGGCGACCGGCGCGTCGAAGGCCAACAGTTCGCTGCGCAGGCCGGGCAGGGCCGGCAACGCGGGTGCGGCCGTTTGCAGCGAGAACATCACCTGGAACAGCGGGTGACGGCCGAGGCTGCGGACCGGGTTGAGCGCATCGACCAGTTGCTCGAACGGCAGGTCCTGCTGTGCGTAGGCGGCTAGGTCGAAGCGGCGCACGCGCTCGATCAGCTCGGCGAAACTTGGGTTGCCGGAGGTGTCGGTACGCAGCACCAGGGTGTTGACGAACATGCCGACCAGGCGCTCCAGCGCCGGATCGTCGCGGCCGATGGCCGGGGTGCCGATGGCGATGTCGCTGCCGGCGCCGAGCCGGCTCAGGGTCGCGGCGAGCGCGCTCTGCAACAGCATGAACAAGCTGACGCCGTGGCGCCGTGCCAAGGCCTGCAGGGCCGCGCAGGTTTCGTCAGCGATGGCGAAACGCAGGGTATGGCCGCGGTGGCTCGGGGTCTGCGGCGGTTGCCGGTCGGTCGGCAGTTCGATGCGTTCGGGCAGTTCGGCCAGGGCCTCGCTCCAGTAGGCGAGTTGGCGTGCGGCGAGGCTAGCGGCATCGTCCAAGTCGCCGAGCAATCGGCGCTGCCACAGGCTGTAATCGGCGTACTGCACCGGGAGCGGCAACCAAGTCGGCGCGCGGCCCTCGCAACGGGCGGTATAGGCCTGAGCGAGGTCGTCGGCCAGCGGCGCCAGCGATGCGCCGTCGGCGGCGATGTGATGCATCAGCAACAACACGGCCTGACGTTGCGGCCCAAGTTGGAACAGGCTGGCGCGCAAGGGAATCTCGCGGCTCAGGTCGAAGCCGTGACTCGCCGCACGGGCTAGCGCCTCGTCGAGCTCGGCCTCGTCGCAGTCGACGACCTCGAACGGCGCTACCGCCGCATCGAGCACGCGCTGCTGCGGCGTGTCGCCGTCCGGGAACACGGTGCGCAGGCTCTCGTGGCGTTCGAGCAGATCGGCGATCGCCAGGCGCAAGGCTTCGCGGTCGAGCTCGCCGTCCAGGCGCAGGGCCAGCGGAATGTTGTAGGTCGGGCTCGGCCCCTCGATTTGGTGCAGGAACCACAGGCGCTGTTGGGCGAACGACAGCGGCAACTGCAGCGGACGCGTCCGCCGGGTCAGTGCCGGTCGCGCCGGTGCGCTTTCGTTCAAGCGACGGGCCAGGGCTTCGACCGTCGGCGCCTCGAACACCATGCGCAGGCTGAGCTCGACCTCGAGCGCGGCGCGGACTCGGCCGATCAGCCGGGCTGCGAGCAGCGAATGGCCACCGAGAGCGAAGAAATGATCGTCGATACCGACGCGTTCCACGCCCAGCACCTGCGCGAACAACTCGCACAGCACGCGCTCGCGCTCGTCGCGCGGTTCGCGATGGCTGCGACCTTCGACTTGCGGCGCGGGCAAGGCCTTGCGATCGAGCTTGCCGTTGCCGGTCAGCGGCAAGGCCGGCACGGCGACGAAGGCGCTCGGCAGCATGTACTCGGGCAGGCGGGCGGCGAGGGCGTCGCGCAGGGCGGCGCCGTCAACGGCGTCGCCGACCACGTAGGCGACCAGTTGCGGTTGGCCGGGCCGGTCCTCGCGCAGGATCGCCGCGCTCTGCGCATGGCCGGCGCGGGCCAGGGCGGCTTCGATCTCGCCCAGCTCGATGCGGAAGCCGCGCAGCTTGATCTGTTGGTCGGCGCGGCCGAGGTAATCGATGCGGCCGTCGCCGCGCCAACGCACTCGGTCGCCGGATCGGTACATGCGGCCGCCGTGCTCGAACGGGTTGGCGACGAAGCGCTCGGCGCTCAGGGCCGGTCGCTTAAGATAGCCACGGGCGACGCCGGCGCCGGCGATATACAGCTCGCCCGGTACGCCCACCGGCACCGGCCGCAACGAGGCGTCGAGCACGTACGCGCGCATATTGTCGAGCGGTGCGCCGATCGGCACGCGTTCGGCGTCGACCGCCAGCGCCGGTACTTCGCAGGTCAGGGCAAAGGTCGTCGTCTCGGTCGGGCCATAGCCGTTGACGATGCGCAACCGCGGATGGCGCGCCTGCAAACGGCGGATCGCATCGGCCGACAGCACGTCGCCGCCGGCCCAGACTTGCCGCAGCGAGGCGAACAGTTCCGGCGTCGACTCGGCGAATTCATGGAACAGGCCCGCGGTCAGCCACAGGCTGCGCACCCCGAAGCGCTCGATCAGGCGCTGGAAATCGCGACCATCGGCGGCCTCGGCCGGCGCCACGACGATGCGCCCGCCGTTCAACAACGGCACCCACAGCTCGTAGGTCGAGGCATCGAAGGCGTGGGTCGAATGCAGCAGCACGACTTCGTGGCCGTCGCCGAAACGGCGGTCGCGGGCGAACTCGACGATGTCGCAATGGCGCACGGCGACGCCCTTGGGCACGCCGGTCGAGCCCGAGGTGAACATCGCGTAGGCGAGCTGTTCGGGATGGATCCCAGCCTTGATCAGGCGGCGATCGACGCGCTCGGCGCGTTCGACTGAATCGAAACGATCCAGCCCCATTAGGTCCGGCCCCATCAGGTCCGGCTCCATCAGATCCAGCCGCAGCAGGTTCGGATGCGACAGAGCGCGCGCATCGAGGCTGGCATCGGCGATCAGTATCGTCGCGTCGGTCTCGGCCAGCACCTGGGCCAGGCGCTCATCGGGATGCTGCTCGTGCAGCGGCACGTAATACGCGCCGGTCTTGAGCACGGCGAGCACCGCGACGACCAAGTCGGGCGAACGGCGCAGCAACAGGGCGATGCCGCGCTCGGCCACGGCGCCGCGTTGCAGCAGTTCGTGGGCGAGCGCGTCGGCGCGGCGGTCGAGTTCGGCATAGCTGAGCGCGCCGTGCTCGCCGACCACGGCGATGGCATCCGGCGTCGCCAGGGCCTGGCGCTCGAACGCGGCTGCGACCGATTCGGGCTCGACCTTATGCGCGGTGTCGTTCCAGTCCAGCAGCAGGCGCTGGCGCTCGGCCGCATCGAGCAGCTCGATCGCGGCGAGCGGACGCTGCGGATCGGCCGCCGCCGCGGCGACGAAGGCCAGCAGGCGCCGCAGATGCGCGGCGATCTCGTCTTCGTCGTAGCTCTCGGCATTGCCGTCGAAATGCAGCAGGCAACCGTCGCGGCCGATCTGGCCTTCCAGGTTCACCGCAACATCGTTGACCACGCCGTTGGCCAGCGAATGCAGGATGCCGGTCTGGCCGTCGAAATCGAAGGCGTAGTCGAAGGGGATGATGTTGATGCGCGGGCCGAAGCAGCGCTGTTGGCCACCGTCGGCGAGTGCTTGCAGGATGTCCTTGCCGCGGTAGTTCTGGTGACGCAGGCTTTTGCCGATCTCGCGGCCGGTCGCGCTCGCCAGTTCCTGCAAGGTGGGGGTCTTGGCGAACGACAGGCGCAGCGGCAGGACGTTGGCGACGGTGCCGGGAATACCGCGAGCGGCCTTGGAACGTCCGGCCACCGGGAAATCGAACAGCATCTCGTCGCGGCCGGCGATCCGCTGCAGATACGCGGCGACCGCGGCGGTCATCAACTGCGGCCATTTGACGCCGGTGCGTTGCTCGGCTTCGAACAAGCAGTCGACCAAGGCTTGCGGGATCGGCGTGCTGCGGCGATGGAAGCGTGCCGACGGCCGCGGCATGCGGCCGTCCAGGCCGACCCGCTCCGGGGCGTCGAGCAGATAGTCCTGCCAGTGCTGCGCGTCCTTGGCGTGACGTTCGGATTGCCGGTAGCGCAGGTCTTCGTCGACCAGCTCCATGACGCTGGCGAGTTCGCCGGCCGGTTCGAGGCCTAGGCGCAGGGCGTTGTAGCGCTCGCAGATGCGTCCGGTCGCCAGCGAATAGCCGTAGCCGTCCATGACGATGTGGTGATAGCGCTGGTACCACTGGTGATGCGCCGGGCCCAGCTTGAACAGGAGTTGGGTGAACAGGACCTGGTTGAACGGTGTCGCGGCGAGGCCGTAGACCTGGCCGGCGTCCGCGAGCATCCGCGCATGCGCCTCGGCAATCGGGTCGGCGTGCATCGACAGGTCGACGATCTGCAGGATCGACGCTCGGCTCTCGCCGAGGCATTGCACCGGCCCGTCGACACCGTGCTCGAAACGCAGGCGCAAGGTGTCGGCCTCGGCGGCGAAGGCGTCTACCGCGCGGCTCAAGGCCTCGACGTCGAGCGGACCGCGAATGTCGACGTAACCGCGCGTGTCGTAGTACGCGTTGTCCGGGTCGAACGCCTGAGCGAACCACATTTCCGACTGCGGTGCCGACAGGGGGCGCGGATTTGCCTTGCTCATGAACTCACCGATGGGCTGAAGATGGAGCGCTGGATGTCGTTTCGTTCGGTGCGCCGCACCGGCGGGCCGGGCGCGGCATAGCCGCACGGCGCGAGGGCCGTCGGCGGAGTCGTACGGCTCGGGTCAGTCGGCTTCGAGCAAGGCCGGCTCCGGCGCCCGCTGGAACTGGCGCTCGACCAGGCGGGCGTAATAGGGGTGGGTGGCGATCAGTTCGCCGTGGCTGCCGACGCCGGAGATCCGGCCGCTGTCGAGGAAGCAGATGCGGTCGGCGTGCATGACCGTGGACAGGCGATGGGCGACGATGATGTTGGTGCGCCCCTGCATCAGCGATTCCAGGGCCAACTTGACCTGGTGTTCGGTTTCGCTGTCGAGGTTGGAGGTGGCCTCGTCGAGAATCAGCAAGTCCGGGTCGCGCAGGAACATGCGTGCGATGGCGATGCGCTGGCGTTGACCGCCGGACAGGTTGTTGCCTTGTTCGATCAACACGGTGTCGAAGCCCTGCGGCATGCGTTCGATGAAGTCGAGCGCACCGGCGCGCTCGGCGGCCGAACGCATGGCTTCGTCGGAGAATTCGCCGGCCAGGCCGTAGGCGATGTTGTCGCGCACGCTGCCGGGCATGATCGGCGCGTTCTGGGCGACGTAGCCGATGCTGCCGCGCCAGTCGACCAGCGGGAAGCCGGAGATCGGCTGGCCGTCGTAGAGGATCTCGCCGCCGCTGGGCTCGTAGAAGCGTTCGATCAGCGACAGGATCGTGGTCTTGCCGCTGCCGCTGGTACCGACCAGGGCGGTGGTGGTGCCCGGCGCGAACTGCAGGTCGATGCCGTGCAGCACGGTGGTGTCGCGGCCGGCGTAGCCGAAAGAGACGTTGCGGAATTCCAGCATGCCGCCGCTGCGGCGCTCGGCGCGGCCGGGGTGGGGTTCTTCCTCTGGCTCGGCGAGGATCGCGCTGATCCGCCCCGACGCGCCTTTCGCCTTCTGCAGCTCGGCGGTGAAGTTGGTCAGTTGGACCAGCGGGTTGGCGACGTTGAAGATGTACAGGATGAAGGCGGTCAGCGTGCCCATGGTGATCTCGCCGGCGGCGACGCGCGAAGCGCCGTAGACCAGGATCACGATGATCGCCAGGGTCATCGCCAGGCTCATCAGCGGTTCCAGCGCGGCGTTGACCCGCGCCACGCGCCAGCCGAGTTGCTTGAGGCCTTCGATCTCTTCTTCGCTGCGCTCGCGTTCGCGCGGTTCGGCGGTGAAGGCCTTGACCAGGCGGATCTCCTGGAACACGTGGGTGAGGATGCCGCTGAGCCGCGCGGTGCGGTCCTGGATGCGGTGCGACAGGCCGTCGAGCAGGAAGGCGATCGGGATCATCACCACGAAGGCCGCGCCGATCGAGCCGAGCAAGGTCAGGGTGAGGCGCACGTCGAGCAGCAGCAGGACCACGATGGAGCCGCCGAGCAGCAGCACGCCGGTCAGCAGATTGATCGCCTGGCGCGTGGTCAGCTCGGAGATCGACTCGCAATCGCGGACCACCCGGCTGACCCGCTCGCCGCTGCTTTCGCTGTCGAAGGACGCGATCGGCAGCCTCAGCAGTTTGTCGACCAACGATGCGCGCAGGCGCGCGACGAGTTGGTACCCGACCCGCGCCAGCAGATAGGCGGAAATCGCGCCGACCAGGTTGGCCGCGATCAGGATCCCGGCGAGGATCGCGATGCGGCTCGGGTCGATGCCGCCGTTGCCGAAATCGTCGATCAGTTGCTTGGTCTGAATCGGAAACCAGAGCGTGCCGGCGACCGAGGCCATCGCCGTCAGCGCCGCCAGCGACAGCAGCGCGAGGGACGGTTTGCCGGTGCGGATCAGGCGCCACAAGTCGCTGTAGGAACTGCTCATGCGAACTCCACGAAAGGACGGCGGTGAGGTGACTGCACTGGTTTTTCTTCGGCTGGTCTTCTTCGCCCGGCCGGACTGCGGCCACAGACGATCGCGCACCGAATCGGCGCGATGAACTCTTGCGGCACGCGCATAACGCATGCCGATCGGCACGTTGTGTTGCTCAGGGTTTGATCGGCAGCGGATTCGATGCGAATCGACGCTGCCGCCGCGCTATGGCCTGCCGATCATTCCGGACAGATCATTCCGGACAGATCATCCCGGACAAGGTTCGGGCACGGTGCCGTTCGACCGGGCCGAGCGCATGGGCGCCTGCGGTGGAAGGATCCGAATCGATGGGATCGTGGGTAGGACCGATCCCGCGGCGATAGCGCTGGGGTTTTTCAATCGACTTGCTCCGTGTCACGAATAATATCGTCGCGCATTCCATGCGGCGGAGTGCGGACGGATCGGAATGGAACGGCTCGCTGTTGTTGTTTTTAGTGCGCGAGGCGTTGTTCGACGAAACCTTGGATTGCATCTTGCCCAGACAGTGTTACGTCCTGTTGTCAGGGCGGTCAACGACTCAGCGAGTTTGTCGATCGAAGTAGCGATGCATATCGCATTATCGTTCGTGCATGGTCACAGAATCCGGATCGTGATTGCCGTGTGAATGCCTTTCGACGGCTTTATCGAGTATGCGGAAATTGCTTTTTTATCGGGGAAATTCGCCGATTATCGATCCGTGACCGACGTCGGCAATAAGGACGTGGAGAATCGCGAAGCGCGATCGTCGGAAAGCGACGGCCTTCACGCGCTGCGTCTCAGTTTCCGATTGCAAGTGCACGCCGAGTCGTTTCGATGGCGGCAGCGCCAATTCGGATCAGTCGATTTCGGATCGCTCGATATGTCGAAACCATCCCGGTCTGCGGCGTCGGCTATGGAGGTCCTGCGCGACCATTGATTGGCGGGGCATCGATCCGCTCGCCGATGAAAGCTGAGGCGATCTGCTCCACCGGCGACTTTATGGCGACAAGAGAAAATCCCCCCAGCCCTCCTTTTCCAAAGGGGGGTAATTCGGCGAGAGGGGCGATATCCGGTCTGGTCCAAGCTGCATGACTGCTCCCCCCTTTGAAAAGGAGGGCTGGGGGGATTTGCTTTGCCGGGTTCTTTCGTCGCCGGCTATGGCGGAGCAACCCGAAAGACGCTATCGACGCGCCTCAGAACGTGCGCGGCAAGGTCGCCCAGAAGCAGGTCACCGCATCGCCCTCGATACGCACGCCGCTCGGCTCGCCGCGTTCGACCCGGACGGTTACGTCCATCTGGCCGCCGCGGCCGTTGCCGGCTTGTTGGCGTGCGCGGAACCGGGCGACGCCGTCGCGGGCTTCGAGCAAACCGTGCTTGACCAGATAGGCGCCGAGCGGGCCGTTGGCATTGCCGGTGACCGGGTCTTCGGCGATGCCGATCGCCGGCGCGAACATGCGGCCATGAGTCAGGGCATCGTCTTCACTGTCCAAACTGAAGACGAAAAAACCCTTGGCGCCGACCTTGGGGCCGAGCGCGATCAACTGCGCGGCGTCCGGTACCAGCGCCTGCAATTGCCGGCGCTCGCGCAGGCCGATCAGCAACTTGCCGTGGCCGGTGGAGACGAACTGCACCGGGCAACGCGGGTCGAGGGCGCGGGCGTCGACGCCGAGGGCCGCCGCGACTTCGGCGGCGAGCGTGCGCGACAGTTTCGGCTCGAAGCTCGGCCGGTTCTGTTCGATGGCGATGCGAAAGCCGTCGTCGCTGCGCAGGGTCTCGATGACCTGGATGCCGGCGCCGGTCAGTTGCCGACAGGGCTTCGCCGGCAGGCCGCGTTCGAGAGCGAGGACGAAGTGGGCGGCGACGGTGGCATGGCCGCAGACCGGCACTTCGGTGGTCGGCGTGAAGAAACGCACGCGCAGGTCGTGGTCGGCGGCTTCGGCCGGCAGGATGAAGGCGGTCTCGGAGTTGTTGAGTTCGCGCGCGATCAACTGCATGTGTTCGTCGCTGAGCCCTTCGGCGTTGGCGACCACGCCGGCCGGGTTACCTTGGTAGCGCTGCCGGGTGAAGGCGTCGATCTGGTACACACGCAAGTCGGTCATGGCGGGCTCGGCTCCGGAAGCTGGCCAAGCATCCTAAGCGCAGCCTTCCTCCGCCGCCACGGCGGCCGGCGCATCGCTGCGTTCCAACCCGCGGCCGCCGCATCCGGGCGCGCGCTCGCGCGTGCGAGCGGCGCCTAAGCCGTGCGGGCGCCGGTCACTGCGCCTGCAGGCGCTTGCTGAACACGCTGACGCCGTCGAGCCCGCGCAGGTCCACGGTCAATGCCGAGCTATCGGCATCGATGTTCACTTCGCCGAAGAACTGGTAGCCGGCGAAAGGCGAGGCGTTCGCCTTAGGGGCGGCGCGCTGGAACACTACCTGCGGGCCGAACGTGCCGTCCAATCCATTGGGGCCGAACGAGCCGGCATTGAGCGGCCCGGCGACGAACTCCCAGAACGGCGAAAAGTCCTGGAACGCGGCGCGACCCGGGTCGTAGTAGTGCGCGGCGCAGTAGTGGACGTCGGCGGTCAGCCAGACCACGTTGCGCACCTCGCGGATGGCGCGCAGCAGTTCGGCGAATTCGAGTTCGCGTCCGCGCGGCAGGCCGTCGTCGCCGTTGGCCACGGCTTCCCAGCGCGCACGTCCCTGCGCGTCGACGCCGTCGGGCACCAGCAAGCCCAGCGGCATGTCGGCGGCGACGATCTTCCAGGTCGCGCGCGATTGGCGCAGGCCCTGGGCGAGCTCGCGCAACTGGCGCCGGCCGAGGAAGGCGGTGTCGGCGTCCGGCCCGGGCTGCAGGTTGGCGGTGTTGGGCCCGCGATAGCTGCGCATGTCGAGCATGAACACGTCGAGCTGCGGGCCGTAACGGACCACGCGGTCGATACGCGTGCGTTCGCTGCCGCAGTCCAGGCGCAGCGGCGAATACTCCAGGAAGGCCTGGCGGGCGCGGCGCGCCAGCACCGCGACGTCCTTGACCGTGTAGCGGGCGTCGGCGCTAAGGTCCTTCGACGCCGACCAGTTGTTGACGACTTCGTGGTCGTCCCACTGCCACAGCTGCGGCACCTGCGCGGCGAAGCGGCGCAGGTTGTCGTCGTGCAGGTTGTAGCGATAGCGGCCGCGGTATTCGTCGAGCGTCTCGGCGACCTTGTGCACGCCTTCGGCGACCAGGTTGCGCCACACGCGGCCGTCCTCGGCCGCGACTTCGGCCTGGATCGGGCCGTCGGCATAGACCGTGTCGCCCGAGTTCAGGAAGAACTCGGGGTCGCGCAAGCGCATCGCTTCGAAGATGCGCATGCCGCCGAATTCGCGGTTGATACCCCAGCCCTGGCCGGCGACGTCGCCGCCCCAGACGAAGCGGATCGGGCGCGCATCGGCGCGTCCTTGCGGCGCGCTGCGCAGCCGGCCTTCGGTCCAGGCGCTGCGTATGCCGCTGCGTGCGTCCTCGAAGGCGACCCGCACGAAGCGTTGCGCGGGCCCGTGGGTCAAGGGCAGGTCGAGGCGGGCGGTGTAGTCGGAGGCGGCGCTCGCGAGCGGGCCGCGCAACGAACGGGCGCGACGGAAAGCTTCGTTGTCGGCGACTTCCACCCACATGCGCGAGGCGCGGTCGCTGCGCGCCCAGACCGTCGCTTGGCGTGTGCCGACGTCGCCGAACTGGATGCCGTAGTCGAGGCGCGGACGCGCCGACTCGGCGGTGAGGATGGCCGGCGCGGCGCCGGCGGGCAGGGCCCAACTGGCGGCGGCGAGCCCGAGGGCGTTGCCGGAACGGACGAGGAAACGACGACGATGCGGATCGTTGGCGTGCATGGCGCTGGCTCGGCACGAGGTGGCGAAACCCTAACGTCCGCATATGGCAGGCGTGTGGCTAAGCACATCCGCATCGCGATGCGCTCGGCGACGACGCGAACGCTCGCGGCGAGTTCAGCGTATTCATTGGCGAGGCCGCGCCGTATCGGGTGCGTGCTGCATCGATCAATGTATTTCGAAGCACATTATAACGTGACGAATCTCGGCAATTTCTTCGCGATCTCGTCACACATTGGCCCCACAGAATCCGAGCCTGGAGCACATTGGCAGGGACGTCGACCGCCGTATGCCCCTGTTCCCGTCTGCAGTGGGCATTGCGATTCAAGATGCGACTTCCGTTTTCCAACGCCATATTCGCCTTCGCCAAGCCGACGGCGATCCGCTACACGGTAGCGATGGCGCGGCTGATCCATTTCGTCGTCGCCGCG
The DNA here is from genome assembly GCF_052045105.1 of Lysobacter sp. 22409. Classification (NCBI taxonomy): domain Bacteria; kingdom Pseudomonadati; phylum Pseudomonadota; class Gammaproteobacteria; order Lysobacterales; family Lysobacteraceae; genus Lysobacter; species Lysobacter sp. 22409. The sequence continues at coordinate 39,192 of NZ_JBQEOE010000021.1, forward strand.
GCGCCCAGCGTGCTGGTGGTGGCCTTGCTGCAGGTCGATCAGGCGGTCGCGGTGCGCAGTTATCTGGCGATGTCGATGCTCTCCGGGCTGTTGTGCCTGCTGGTGTTCAACAGCTTCGACATGTATGGCCGCGACATGTTCAGCAACCTGTTGCTGATCCGCCGCACCTTCATCGCCTGGAGCGCTTCGTTCGGCCTGATGGTGCTGCTGCACCTGCTGTTCCGCTTCATCGCCGCGGTGCCGCTGGAGCTGCTGTCGCTGTGGTACGGGCTCAGCCTGGCCGGCTTCGTGTTGAGCCGGATGGCGATGCTGGCGTTCTTCCAGCGGCGCATTCGCCAGGGCCATTTCATCCAGCGCTCGGTGATCCTGGGCATGACCGACAACGCCATGCGTCTGGCCGATCATGTCCATCACCGCCCGGACGTGGTCTCGGGCCTGATCGGCTACATCGACGATCGCGCCGTGCATCGCCTGCGCGAAGCGCCGCCGCCGTCGCTGCCGCACCTGGGCGGCCTGGATGCGCTGGAAGGCCTGGTCCGGGACGGCCGCGTCGACCAGATCCTGGTGGCCTTGCCGGCCGGTGCGCAGGGCCGCAACGAGGCCCTGGCCCAGCGTCTGCGCCGCTTGTCGGTGCAGGTGCTGCTGATCCCCGACATGAGCACCTTCCGCTTCGCCCATCGCAGCATGGTGCCGGTCGGCGGGGTGCCGATGTTCGTCGTCGCCGAGCCGCCGCTGCAGGGTTGGTCGCCGGTCTATAAGCGGTGCGAAGACCTGATCCTGTCCTCGCTGGCGTTGCTCGCCTTGTCGCCCTTGCTGCTGTTGGTCGCGGTCGCGGTCAAGCTCGATTCGCCTGGGCCGGTGCTGTTCCGACAGAAGCGCTACGGCTACAACCAGCGCCTGATCGAGGTCTACAAGTTCCGTTCGATGCATCACCACCTGCGCGACGCGCACGCCGAGCGCCAGACCGGTCGCGACGATCCGCGCGTGACCCGGGTCGGCCGTTTCATCCGTAAGACCAGCCTCGACGAACTGCCGCAGCTGTTCAACGTGCTCGGCGGCAGCATGTCCCTGGTCGGGCCGCGCCCGCACGCCACCGCGACCAAGGCGGCGAACGTGCTGTTCGAGGACGCGGTGGAGGAGTACGTCGCTCGCCATCGGGTCAAGCCCGGCATCACCGGTCTGGCCCAGATCAACGGCTATCGCGGCGAAACCGACACCCTCGAAAAGATCCAGAAGCGCGTCGAGTACGACCTGGAATACATCGAGAACTGGTCTCTGTGGCTGGACCTGTCGATCCTGCTGCGCACCGTGCCGGCGGTGCTCTCGGCCGAAGCGGCTTATTGAAACCCTGCACCGAAGATCGGGCATCGAACGGTTGCTCGTTCAGCAGCCTGATCGGCGATCGAGCATCGCGCCAGACGGTCTTCGCCCGATCTCGACACGGGGATGCTAAGGTCCGCATATTCGTGATGTACGTCACATAATGCATTCAGCGATGAAGTTCCGCATCGCGACGGATGGTGGCATATATCAGTTATTAATCAGTGTATTACTGGACGTTCGCAATGTATGTTGTCAGGTCAGGATTGAAGGCATGAGCAAACGCTTCCGGAAGACCGGCCGACCAGCGCCGATCGAACACGGAAACAGGGCAGGGATGCAGGCCGTCGCGGCGTATGCAGATGTGCTTCGTTACACACTATCGCGACCGGTGTCTGGGTTTCATCGGGTGTGTCTTGCGTTGTTGTTGCTCATCCTGCCGCTGTCCGCGGCGGCGCAAATCGCCGAGCACGCCGCGCCCGGCACCGTGTCCACGCCAGGTGCCGCATCGAACTCGACCGCCTACCGCATCGCGCCGGGCGACGAACTCGCGCTCAAGTTCTTCTATGTGCCCGAGCTCAACGAGAACGTGACGGTGCGGCCCGACGGCCGCATCCACCTGCAACTGGTCGGCGAAGTGCCGGCCGCCGATCTCACCCCGGCCGAACTCGCCGTGGCGCTCAAACGGGCCTATGCCGGCAGCCTGCGCCAGCCGGAGGTATCGGTGGAAGTGGAGAAGGGCTTCGCCCGCCAGCAGGTCTTCGTCGGCGGCGAAGTCGGGCGTCCCGGTGCACAGCCGCTGTTGCCGTCGCTGACGGTGATGCGGGCCTTGATCGTCGCCCAGGGCCTGCGCGACACCGCCGCAGCGAACCGCGTGGTGATCCTGCGCCGCGGCGACGACGGCCGCGCCCAAGTGATCCGGGTCGATGTCGCCTCGCAGTCCCGCCAAGGCGCCGACGCCGCCAACGACCCGCTGCTGCAGCCCTTCGACGTGGTGTTGGCGGTGCCCTCGCACGTGTCGCGCCTGAACAAGTGGATCGACCAGTACATCCGCCGGAACCTGCCGGTGAACGTCGGCTTCTCCTACGACCTCAACGACAATCGCTCGGGCTACTGAATGGACAGCGCATCGCAGGACGCCTTCACAGTCGCATCCCGTTCGCGGCCTTCCTCGGCGTTTTCGCTGCGCGAGTTGCTCGGCACCGCCTTCAGAGACCGGCGCCGGATCGGGCTCGCGTTCGCGATCAGCTTCGCCCTGGTGCTGATCGCCTCCTTGCTGCCGACCACGCGTTACGTCTCCGATGCCAGCCTCCTGGTCCGGCTCGGGCATGAATACGTCTACGTCGCCGACACCTCCGAAGGCAACGGCAGCGGCGGCGCCACGCCGCTGATGTTCGACCGCAGCGAAGCGCTGAGCGCCGAGAACGAAATCCTGGCCAGCCGCGATCTGATCCGCGAAGTGGTCGTGCGGATCGGGATGGGACGCTTGTATCCCTCGATCGCCCAGCAGAAAGACGACGCGCGCCGGCCGAAGCTCGACCAGGCAGTCGAACTGTTCCGCGAGAACCTCGACGCGCAATTGCTCAAGGGCGCGACGGTGATCCAGTTGCGCTTCACCCATCCCGACCCGGCCATCGCCCAGTCGGCGCTGCGTACCCTGGTCGCGACCTATCTCGACCGCCGCCGCGCGATCTTCTCCGACGACCAGGTGCGTTTCCTCGAAGGCCAGGTCGCCGGGGTCGAGCTGCGCTTGAAAGATGCGGAGAAGCGCCTGGCCGAGTTCAAGCAGGCGCACGGCATCGTCAATTACGAGCAGCAGCTCGGCCTGATGGTGCAGCAGGGCAACGACCTGGAAACCCGCCTCAACGAGACCAGCCAGCAGGCCGGCACCGCCAATGCGCGCGCCAAGACCCTCAAGCAGATCGCCAGCAAGACCCCGGCCAACCTGGTCCAGTTCAGCGAAACCCTCGGCGACCCGCAGATCCCGCGCCAGTTGCTCGACCTGCAGTTGAAAGAGCAGGGGCTGAGTTCGCGCTATCTCGACGACAATCCGCTGGTGGTGAATGCGCGCAAGGACGTGTCCAAGGCCGAGTCCTTCATCCAACAGCAGCGCCGCACGCCGCCGACCACGGTGCGCACCGGGCGCAACCCGGTGCGCGAAGCCGCCGAGCTGGATCTGCTGCGCGCGACCTCGGACGAGTCCGCGCTCGCCGGCAGCCGCAAAGCCTTGCAGGAACGCCTGGACCAGCTCAAACGCCGCGCCGCCGAACTGACCCGCCAGCAATCCGAATTCGCCGGCCTCGCCCGCGAGCAGAAACTGCTCGAAGACAGCTACGCCAACTACGCGCGCAAGCTCGAAAGCGCGCGCATCGCCGAGGCGCGCGACCGGAAACAGCGCACCAGCGTCAGCGTGTTGCAGGCCGCGAGCTGGCCGCTCAAACCCAAGAGCGTGCGCTTGCCGATCCTGGCGATCGGCTTCTTTCTCAGCCTCGGCGTGGCCCTGATCGTCGCCTTCCTGTCGGAAGCGCTGCGTTCGAGTTTTTTATCGCCGGAGAAGCTGGAACGCAGCTTCGGCCTGCCGGTGCTGGCGACCGTGCCCATGGTGGAACGCGGATGAGCGCGGCGAGCGCGCCGACGCGGCATCGACACCGCCATACGGCCCCGGGACGGGCGTTCCGTCTCGCATGTCTGATGGTCGGGCTGATGATCGCCACGGCGACGAATGCTCAGTCGCTGCAACGCGGCGTCAACCTGAGCCGTTGGCTCGAAGCCAGCGGCGGGCCGCCGGTGACGGCGCAGGAGCTGCGCAAGCTGCACGAGGCCGGCTTCGACCACGTGCGCCTGCCGGTCGATCCGGTCGCGCTGGGTTGGGCGCCGCAGCGCGGGCACCAGCTGAGCGGACTGGCGCGCTTGCGCAGCGCGGTCGACGCGGCGCTGGAGGCGAGGCTCGACGTGATCGTCGACCTGCATCCTAACGAGCAGACCAAGCAGGCGATCGAAGCCGAGTCGCAGTGGTCGGACGGCTATATCGCGATGTGGCGAACCTTGGCCGGCGAGTTCGAGCGCACGCCGACCAAGCGGGTCGTCTTCGAGCTCTTCAACGAACCGGGCTATTACGGTATCGCCGGCGGCTATCTGTGGAGCCATTATCAGCAGCGCCTGGTCGGCGCGGTGCGCGAGGTGCTGCCGGCGCATGCGCTGATCGTCAGCGGCCGCAAGGGCGGCAGCCTGGAAGGGCTGGTCGAACTCGATCCGCTCGACGATCCGAACCTGATCTACAGCTTCCATTACTACCTGCCTTACATCTTCACCCACCAGGGCGCGAGCTGGATGCAAGGCGACCGTTGGACCACCGCCGGGCACTGGCGCGGCGTGCGCTATCCGGCGCTGCAGGCGCGGCTCAAGCTGCCGCGCAGCGACGGCAAGGTCGCGGCCGAACGCGCCACCGACGAGCTCGCCGAGTATTTCCAGAGCGGTTGGAACCGCCAGCGCATCGCCGCGCAATGGCGGCCGCTGACGGCCTGGGCACGCGAGCACGGCGTGCGCGTGCATTGCGGCGAGTTCGGAGTGATCCGCGACGGCGTCGACCCGGCTTCGCGCTATGCCTGGATCGGCGACGTGCGCGCCCTCGCCGAGACCAACGGCTGGGGCTGGTCGCTGTGGAATTATGCCGACGATTTCGGCATCGCCAGCGGCAGCAATACCGAAGGCCGCGAACGCGGCGAGCTAGAGGCGCCGGCGTTGCGTGCACTGGGACTGAGCAGGCTGGAGCAGGGCCGGTTGAAGCAGGGCCGGCGCGCACGATGAAGGCGTACGACGGCCAAGGAAGCGCCTTCGACCGCGCCAGCCGCGTGTTCCTGGTCCTGAGCCTGCTGGCCTACCTGTGCCTGTCGCCGGCCTTGTTGACGGTGCTGGGCATTCCTTACGACGCGCCCTACGGCAGCTTCGTGTTCAAGCTGCATCCAGGCAGCTATCTGCTGACGATCGCGCTGGCCTTGTCGCTGGCTGGGCAGGGCAATCCGCTCGTCGCCTTGCTGCGCCGCCTGGCCGCGCAGCCTCTGCTGGGCCTGTACCTGCTTGCGATGCTGTCGGGCTTCGTCTATTCGCTGCTGCGTTACGGTGCCTCCGGCTCGGCCTTCTTCATCGATACCTTGATGATGCCGGCGGCGATCGCCCTGATCCTGCTGCGCCTGGACGCCGCGCAACTGCGCGGCCTGTTCGGTCTGATCCTGATCGTGGTGACCGCCAATGCTGCGCTCGGTCTGGTCGAAGCCGTCGTGCAACATCACCTGGTGCCGTATACGGTCGCCGGCGGCGTGCCGGTCATCGAGGACAAGTTCCGCGCCACCGCGCTGCTGGGCCATCCGCTCGAGAACGCGTTGATCACCAGCATCGTCCTGTTGGCCTCGCTCGACCGGCCGATGTCGCCGCTGTGGCGCGCCTCGCTGGTTGCGTTCCTGATGCTGGCCTTGCTCGCCTTCGGCGGACGCACCAGTTTCGTGCTGACCACGCTGGCCTTGCTGGCTTATACCGCTTGGGGTGCGTTGCACGGGCTGCGTGCCGGGCGCTATGGCTATCTGCACATCGTCGGCGCGTCGATCGCGGTGCTGTTGGCCTTGCCGATGGCGATGGCCCTGGTCTGGCGCAGCGGGTTGGGTGCACGCATCTTCGAGGGGCTGTACCTGGACGACAGCGCCACGGTGCGTCTGCGCATCTTCAGCGTCTTCGATCATCTCGACCGCTTCGATGTCTTGTTCGGCATCTCGCCAGCGCAGATCCACGCGGTCTCGGCGCGGGTCGGTCTCAGCGCCAACCTGGAGGCGATCGAGAATTTCTGGCTGTTCATGCTGCTGCAACTGGGCGTGTTCGGTTTCGCCGTGTTCGCGCTCGGCCTGCTCTGCGCGCTCTGGCTGCTGTGGCGACGCGCCGGCAGCGGGGGCCGCTGGACCTTGCTGGTGTTTCTCGTCACCGCCTCGACCACCAACTCGTTGGCCTCCAAGACCAGCGCCCTGACCTTGTTGTTCGCGGTGCTGTGCGGCGTCGCCGGTTATCGCGCGCTCGGCGCACACGCTGCCGCAGCCGAACGCCGCATCGCGCCGCGGCAAGCATTCTCACGTATCGGAGCCCGCGCATGAGCGGCATCATCAACGCAACGCCGCGCCCGGGCCGGGCCTTGTACTTGATCAATGGCGAGCATTACGCCGGCGCCGAACGCGTGCAGGATCTGCTCGCCCAGCAATTGCCCAGGTTCGGCTGGCAGGTCGATTTCGCCTGCCTAAAGGCCGGCGCCTTCGAACGGGTGCGCGAATCGAGCGGCAGCGCGTTGACGACCGTGCCGATGCGTTCGCGCCTGGATTTCAAGCCGGCCCGCGAGGTGGCGCGGCTGTTGCGCGAGGGCGGCTACGACCTGCTGCATACGCATACCGCGCGCTCGGCGCTGATCGGCCGTTTCGCCGCCCACCGCGCCGCCAAGCCGATGGTGCACCACGTCCACAGCCGCACCGACCGCGACACCGAGAGCGCCGTGCGCAACCGCATCAACAGCGCGATCCAGCACTTCAGCCTGCGGCGCGCCGACCGTTTGATCGCGGTCTCCGACAGCACCCGCGACTATTTGCGCCGGATCGGTTACGAGGACGGTCTGATTCGCACCGTCGCCAACGGCGTGCCGGCGGTCGCCGAGGCGCGCGAGTGGCGGCCGCCGGAATCGCAATGGGTACTCGGCATGGTCGCCTTGTTCCGCCCGCGCAAGGGCATCGAGGTCTTGATCGAGGCCTTGGCGAGTTTGCGCGCCGCCGGCCGGCCGGTGAGCTTGCGCGCGGTCGGCGGTTTCGAGAGCGAGGCCTACCGGCAGCAGGTGCTGGCGTACGCCAAGGCCCAGGGCGTGGCCGAGCACATCGTCTGGACCGGTTTTACCCGCGACATCGGCGCCGAGCTGGCGCGGATCGATCTGTTCGCCTTGCCGAGCCTGTACGGCGAAGGCCTGCCGATGGTCTTGATCGAAGCGCTCGCGGTCGGGCTGCCGGTGGTCGCCACCGACAACGAAGGCATTCCGGAAGTGTTGGGCAACGGCCGCGCCGGCCTGTTGGTGCAGCCAGGCGATGCCGGCGCTTTCGCCTACGCCGTGGCCACCTTGATCGAGCAACCGCGGCGCGCCCAGGCGATGGCGCGGGTTGGTCTGCAACGCCAGCGCGAACGCTACTCCGACCTGGCGATGGCCCGCGAGGTCGCCGCGGTCTATGAAGAATTACGCGCGGAAGGCGCCTTCGCATGACAGACAAACACGACTCCGTCGCGGCGATGCCGCGCATCCGGGCATTGCTCGATCGTCTCGACATCGTCGCCGACTCGCGCCGGCAGCGGCGCTTGATCGACGAACTGCGCCGGCCCAAGCGCACCGCCGTGGTGTCGTTCCTCAACCAGCACGCCTTCAATCTGGCCTGGACCGATCCGGCCTTTTGCGAGGATTTGCTGCGCAGCGAGCTGTTGCTGCGCGACGGGGTCGGCATGGCCGCTTGCCTGCGCCTGCTCGCGCGCGCACCGGGCTTGAACATGAACGGCACCGACCTGATTCCGCAACTGGTCGCGGCCTTTGCCGGCCGACGCGTCGCGGTGGCGGGCACCGACCAGCCGTATCTGGAACGCGCCGTGCAGCGACTGCGCGAGCAGGGCCTGGACGTGGTCTGCTCGATCGACGGCTTCGGCGGCGAGGACCGTTGCGTGGCGACCATCGCCGCCGCGCGTCCGGACCTGGTGATTCTCGGCATGGGCATGCCGCGCCAGGAACGCATCGCCGCGCGCCTGGCCGGCGAACTCGAACAGCCGGCGCTGATCGTCAATGGCGGCGCAATCCTCGATTTCATGGCCGGACGTTTCCCTCGCGCACCGCGATGGCTGCGGCGCATCGGCCTGGAATGGCTGTACCGATTGCTCAAGGAGCCGCGCCGGTTATGGCGTCGCTACGTGCTCGGCGGCGGTCGGTTCCTGTGGCGGGTGCTGCGCCTGGCCTGCGACAGCGGCGACGAGCGCGAAACCTTGGGCGCGGCTGCGCTCGGCGTCGATACCGATGGAAATCCCAGGGAGTGCTCGTCCATGTCCGTCGATGCCGAGCCCTTGTTTGCGCAGCCCCAGCAACGCATGGCCGGCTTGGTGCAGCGCCTCGATGCGCAGATGGCGGGCGGCGGCCGGCGCATCGTGCAATTCATCGCCGCGCGCCCGGGCGAGGGCGTCAGCTCGCTGGCGCGGGCCTACGCCGAAGCCTCGGCACGCCTGCGCAAGCGCAAGGTCCTGCTGTTGTCCGACGACCTCGACCGCGAGCGCGCCTGGCCCTGCCTGGTCGAGGAAGCGCTGGATCGCGCCAGCGCTTCGATTACGGCCGCTTACGACGACGATGCGAACGGCGATGTCACCCATGCCCGGCTGTCCAGCGACGCCCGTGGTTATCAGGACAATTACGCGGCGATCGAAGACGCCTCGGTGTGGAGCGGTCTGTGCGAGCGCTTCGACGAGATCGTGGTCGACGCCAAGCCGGCGTTCGGCCTGGTCGCAGCGGCCCGCGCCAGCGGCGTGATCGTGGTGGTCGAAGCCGAGGTCACGCGCGCTTCGGCGATCCGCAAGCTGCTCGACGATCTCGCCGCGGTCAACGCCCAGGTGTTCGGCTCCATCCTCAACAAACATCGCTCTCATCTGCCACGCGCCTTGCATGATCGACTCTGAATCCAGGCCGGCGAGCGAGGCGGCGGGCCGTCCGGTCAATCGGCGCCCGGACCCGCTCGAAGCCGACTCCGCCCAGGCTGCGGCAAGGTTGCGGATCGCGGTGCTGCTGCCGGCGGATCGTCATCGCGCCTGGCAGAAGCTGGCGCGCGCCGCCCTCGGCAGCATTCCCGGCGTGCAGGTCGACGTGCGCCGTATCCGCGTGGCGGATTCTTATCGGCCCGATTGGAGCCGGCTCGAACGCGCGACCGCGATGCTCGCCGAGACGCCGGCACCATCGGCGGACCTGCAATCGCCCGGCGATTCGTGCTGGGACGCGGTGATCGACCTGGCCGGCATCGATTCGGCTGCGGGCGATCAATGGCAGGCCTGGCGCGTCGCCAGTCGGCATGGCGTGTGGCAGCCGCTGGATGCGCAGGGCATCCATCTCGCCGCGGCCTGGCCCTGTCACGCGGCGATCAGCGCCGGTCTCGGCGGGGAACTGTTGCTGGTGCGCGACGGCGCGAGCGTGCTCGATGCCGTACGCTTTTTCGCCGACCCGGACTATCCGCGTTCGTTCGAGCGCATCTATGGCGAAGTGGCGACCCTGCTGCGCGGCGCGGTGCAGGAACTGATCGTCGGCGCGGCACTGCCCACGACGGCGGCATTCGCACCGCAGCCTGGGCCGACGCCGTTGCGGCGAGCGGTGCGCGGCTTGCGCGGCAGGGCCTTGGCCTGGTGGCGCCGGCTGGTGGCGCGTTGGCTCAGCGAAAGCTGGATGATCGGAGTGATCGATGCGCCGATCCACGAGCTGATCCAGACGCCGCTGGCCTCGAAGATCCGCTGGCTCGGCCGACGCGGCTCGACCCACTACCGCGCCGATCCTTTCGGCATTCCCGGCGACCGCCACCGTCTGTATTGCGAGGTCTACGACTATCGCGACGGCCTCGGCCGAATCGAGGCGATCGAACTCGATCGCGGCGACCGCATCGTACAGGCCGGGCCGGCCCGGCTGCAGTTGCCGATGCACCTGTCCTATCCCTATCTGTTCGAGCACGACGGCGGCCTGTACGCGATCCCGGAAACCTCGGCGAGCCGCCGTTGCGAGCTGTACCGGATCGAGGCCGACGGCGAATGGCGGCCGGTGGCGGTGTTGCTGGACGGTGTCGCCGCCGCCGATGCCAGCTTGTTTCGGCACGAGGGCCTGTTCTGGCTGGCCTATACCGATCTCAGCCTGGGCGCCTTCGACAATCTGTGCCTGAGTTACGCCGAGGACCTGAGCGGGCCTTGGCATCCGCATGCGCTGCATCCGGTCAAGCTCGATCATTGCAGCTCGCGTCCGGCCGGCACGCCGTTCGTGCACGACGGCGCGCTGTATCGGCCGGCGCAGGACTGCAGCGCGGGCTACGGTGCGGCCATCGCGATCAACCGCATCGAGGTGTGTACGCCGCAGCGCTATCGCGAACAGGTGGTACGCCGTTGCCGTCCCGATCCGCGCGGGCCGAATCCGCATGGCTTGCACACGGTGTCGTCCTGGGGCGAACGCACCCTCGTCGACGGCAAACGTTACGTGTTCAATCTGCACGAGCTCGGCCGCAAGCTGCGCTGCCGCGGTTGGCGCTCGCCGGGCGGAGCCGGCGAATGAGCCCGCACGCTGCCGGCGCCTCGCGCATGCGCACCGCGCTGCTGTATCTGCCCCAGCTCAAGGTCGGCGGCGCCGAGATCTCGCTGCTGCGCCTGGCCCAGGGCCTGCGCACGCGCGGCATGGAGGTGGCCTTCGTCGTCCATCGCGGCGACACCGAGGCGAGGGCGCTGGCCGGCGATATCGAGCTGATCTCGCTCGACGCCGATCGCACCTTGTCGGCGGCGACCCGGCTGGCTCGGCTGTTGCGCCGGCGCCGTCCCGACGTCCTGGTATCCGCCCTGACTCATAGCAATATCGTCGCTGCGGTCGCGGCGCGATGGGCGGGCGGGGCGACCCGGGTCGTGCTTACCGAGCACGCGCCGGTGTCGTCGATGCGGCAGCTCGATCTTTCTGCGCGTTATCGCGCGACCCTGCGCCTGATGCCCTGGGCTTATCGCCTCGCCGACGCGGTGGTCGCGGTCTCGCGGGGCGTGCGCGACGACTTCGCGCCGCGCCTGGCCAAGGGCACGCGGGCTCGGCTGGAAGTCATTCCCAACCCGGTGTTGCGTCGCGACTGGAACTCGCTCGCCCATCAGGCGGTCGACGACCCCTGGTTCGGCGTCGATGCCGCCCCGCTGGTGCTGTCGGTCGGGCGCCTGAGCCCGGAGAAGAATTTCGCCGGCCTGATCCGCGCCTTCGCCGGCGTGCGCATGCCGATGCAGACACGCCTGGCGATCATCGGCGAAGGACCGGAGCGGTCGGCCTTGCAGGCCTTGATCGACGAACTCGGGCTGGGCCAGCGGGTGCGCCTGCTCGGCCAGCGCGCCAATCCCTATGCCTATATGCGGCAGGCGCGCGTGTTCGTGCTGGCTTCGTTGTTCGAAGGTTTCGGCAACGTACTGATCGAGGCGATGGCTTGCGGCACGCCGGTGATCAGCAGCGACTGCCCGGTCGGCCCGCGCGAGATTCTCGGCGACGGCCGCTATGGCGCCCTGGTCGCGGTCGGCGACGTTTCGGCGATGACCGCGGCCATCGAAAGCCGCTTGCAACGCCCGGGCGATCAGGCCGAAGCGACGCGGCGGGCCCTGGAGTTCACCGTCGAACGCAGCGTCGAGGAATACCTCGCCTTGTTCGCGCGGATCGCCCCGACCGGTTCGGCTTAAGACGCAGCCTTGCGCCCGGCGCGGGCGCGCGTCCAGGCATCGCGCGCTTGCGCCAGCCCGCGGTGCAGGCGCGGATGCGCGTGCGACCATTGCCTGAGGCGATGGCGAAGCCCGATCCACAGGGTATGCGGACGGCCCTTCCATGACAGCGGCACGGCCAGATCGAACAAGTCCAGTTGCTCGGGCATGAAGCCTTTCTTGTAGGCGTAGTCGCCGATGGTGAAATCGAAACGGCGCACGCCCTGCGCATGCAGGGCGGCCATGGTGCGTTCGATGATCAGGCGCCCGGGCGAGCAACTGCGCCATTCGCCGGCGGCGCTGCCGATGCGGATCATCGCGTACTCGCCGCCGCGACGCAGGCCGAGCAGGGCGGACACGACTTCGTCGCCGGCCATCAGCGCGGTCAGCACCACCTCGCCGCAAGCGAGGCCGTCGTCGACCAGCTTGCGGTAGAAATCGCGATAGCCGGGCTCATCGAGGATATAGGCCCAGCCCTTGCCGGAGATCGCGCTGCGTTGCTGTTGTTCCAATGCGTCCATGACCCGCTGCGCCTGGACGGCGTCGGACACTTGCTCGAAACGTGCCTCCGGGTGACGGGTGAACACCCGCCAGGAGCGTTCCAGTTCCTTGCGATGGGTTTTCTCGCGGCTGAAGCGCCAGGCGTCGAAGTCGTCGCCGACCGTGGCCGGGTTGCCGAACAAGGCCGATGCGCGCACGCCGGGCAGATGCAGCAACGGGTTGGCGCGCGCGCCGACCGTTTCGGGCATTTTCTCGATCGCCAGCAGATCGGCGTGCGGCAAGGCCTTGCGCAGGGCGGCGAACATCGCGCGGACTTGCGGCGCATCGTCGGGGCAAGCGGGCATCAGCAGCGGTGCGGCATAGTCGCTGACGCCGAGATCGGCGAGCCCGATCCGCTGCAGGCCGCCGCGATGTTCGGCGACCAGGGGCAGGGCCATCAGCACGCATCCGTCGCGGCGCCGCGCGATGCTCGCCAGCAAGGGCTTGCGCCCGGTCTGCGCACCGAGGGTGGCGTACCAGGCCGACAGCCAACGCTCGCTCTGGAACACGGTGGTCGAGGCGCCGTCGTCGATCCATTCGCGCCAGCGCTGTAGGGCGGTCGCCACATCGGTCTCGATCGTCGCGACATAGTCTTGCCTCGCCCGACCGATCGCCTGCGCACTCGCCGTCACCGTGCCGGCTCCGCCAGATCGACGATGCGGCCGGGCACTTCGGCATCGAGCCGGAAATCGACCGGCCGCGCCGTACGCCGCAAGGCATCCAGGCGCCCGCTGCGGCGCCACGCCGCCTGCAGTGCGGCCTTGGCATAAAACGAAGGCCCGCTGAGTTTGCGCGTATGCGGCGTGTAGCCCAGATGCCGGCGCAGGATGGCGTTGGCGAGGTTGATCATGTGATTGCGGCGGATCTCCTCGGTCCAGTACTCCAGGGTCATGGAGATGTTGAGGCAGTCGTGGTTCTCGATCCTGTGCGGCGAGTTGAGCGGCCAGAACAGGCCTTGCCCGGGTTCCAGGTCGAACACCGCGGCTTGCGCATCGAAGGCCGGGTCGTAGTGCAGGCCGACTTCGAGCTGGCTCAGGGCGATGTTTTCCAGGCCTTCTGCACTCAGGAACGGCAGGCGCGGCGGATAGACGTAGATGCGTTTGCGGCCGTGCAACTGCAACAGGCCCTGGCCGGGCAGGTCGGCGTGGTAATACACCTGCGCGCCGGGCGAGGACACCAGCAAGCCCATGCGGTGGTCGTAACTCGACAGCGGCGGCGCCAGCGTGCCGGCTTCGCCGAATAGGCCCATCAGCACTTCGAGGCAGTGCGGTTCCAGGTCCTGGCCGTTGCGCAGGTTCAGCCACAGGCGGCCGCGTTCGATCGCTTCCAGTACGCGCTCGCCGTCGAGCCCGCCGAACTCGCCTTCGCGCCAGACCCGCTTGCCGTTCGCGCCTTGTTCGCCCATGTGCACGATCGAGTAATGACGGCGCGGATAACGCTCGATGGTGCGGGCGATGGCCTCGCGGCTGAAACGCGGGTCGAGGTGCAGGCGGTGCTCGAACAGCAGCGGCGCGGCTTGCCATTGCGCCGGCGACTGCGGGCCGAGATCGCTCAAGGGATGCGTGGTGGGTTCGAGCATGACGGCGTTCCGCTAAGGGGAGTTGGGACGAAGCGCGCTGCGCAACTGGCCGAGCTGACCGCGATAGGTCAGCGCGAGCGCTGCGGCATACACCGTCGCACCGAGTGCGACGGTGGCGATGAGTTCGGTCCAGCCGGCGAGCGGCGGCAAGGCCGACAGGCTTGCGGCCATGACTGCGCTCGCCAGCGCGATGCGGGCCAGGTGAGCGATGGGCATCGGCATGCCGAGTTTGCGCACGGCGATGACGAACGAGACCAGCGCGCCGACGCTCACCGCGGCGAGCGCGCCGGCGGCGGCGCCGACCAGGCCCATCGTGCGCAGGCCGATGGCGGCGGCGGCGAGGAACAGGGCGGTTTCGAGTACGTCGATCGCCAGCGTCCAAGCTGTCTTCTGCGCGAGCAGGAAGGGCTGGTTGGCGAAGTGGCTGCGCAGGTTCTTGATCAGCCCGGCCAGGGTCGCGAGCGGCAGGATGCTCAAGGTCGTCGCGATGTACGGCGCCGAGACCGCGGCACGCGACAGCGGCTCGACGAGCAGGATCAGGCCGGCTGCGGTCGGCACCAGCACCGAGCAGAGTAGGGCGCCGTTAAGGGCGACCTGTTCCAGCGCCCGATGCTTCTCGCCCTGGGCTTCCAGGCGCAAGGCGATCGGGAACGCGGCGGCGGTGACCAGCATCGCCGCGAACGCGCAGGCGCGTTGTCCCAATGTCCAGCCGACCGAGAACAGGCCGACCGCTGCGAGGCCCATGCCGTGCTCGACGACGAAGCGAATGCCGTTGCCGGGCACCCACGCGAGCACGCCGCTGATCGCCAGCGGCAGACCGTAGAGGCAGATGCGGCGCCAGGTGGTCCGGTCCGGCTTGCGCAGTTGCAGGCGCATGCGCAGGCGCGACACCGCGTAGAGCAAGGACAGGCTTTGCGCGATCGCGTAAGAGGCCAGCACTTCGAGCGGGCCGATCTGGGCCGGGCCTTTCGCCGCCAGGCTGGCCCAGGTCCAGCCGATCGCCAGGCCGGCGACCGGGCCGACGCTCTGCAAAGCGGTGTAGACGCCGATGGCGTCGGCGACCTTGGCGCGCTCGGCCAGGTGCGTGCAGTAGGAGCGAGTCAAGGTGAACACGAACAACGTCGTCCACAGGGCCGGCGACGGCCAATCGTGCGAGACATAACGCAACAGGATCAGCAGGACCGCCGCCTGCAGCACGCCGTTGGCGAAGAACACCCAGCTCTCGATCACGTCCATGCGTTCGCGCAGAAGCGCATCGGCGCCAGGCAGGAAACGCAGCAGGAAATACGACCAGAAAGCCAGGAACAGCAGATACACCGCTTCCTGCATCGCCAGGGCCAGGGTGAACAGGCCGAACTCGTTCGGATCGAGCCAATGCGTCCACAACACGATCGCCGCCAACTGCGCGAGCGGGCCGAGCAGTTGTGCGGGCAGGTACAGCAGGGTCTGGCGAATCAGCACGACGCGTCCTTGCAGGCTGCAACTACACGAGCCGCGCGCTGGAATCGCGCGAGCTTGGAAGCCGGCCGATTCGATTCCTTATCCGACCAGTTCATTCATAAATATGAAGATAATTAAGTGATTTGCATCACAGTTTTAGTCCGACGCATACTCCCACGGCATGCTCGGAGCCACAAGGGCAGGCCAGGAAAAACCTTCAGTTTCCAGAGGCTTTCGTGACTCATCCCCCAGGCGTCGCACCGGTTCCGTTCACTGCTCCCTCACACGATTCCTGTCACGTCCTGGTCTGCGGCGGCGCCGGTTATATCGGTGCGCACGCGGCTTACGCGCTCGCTCATCAAGGTTTCGAAGTCAGCGTGCTCGATAACCTCAGCACCGGTCATCGCGAGGCCTTGCGTTGGGGCCGCTGGATCGCCGCCGACTTGCTCAAACCCGAAACGCTGGATGCCGCGTTCGAGCGTCCGGTCGATGCGGTGATGCATTTCGCCGCGCGCTCGCTGGTCGGCGAATCGGTCGCCGCGCCGTACGACTACTACCGGCACAACGTGGTAGGCAGCCTCAATCTGTTGCAGGCCATGCAGCGTCATGGCGTCGGTCGCCTGGTGTTTTCCTCGACAGCCGCGGTCTATGGCGAGCCGGACTCGGTATCGATCGACGAGGCGCATCGGACCGACCCGATCAATCCTTACGGCGCCAGCAAGCTCATGGTCGAGCGCATGCTCGCCGACGCCGCGCAGGCCTACGGCTTGCGTTCGGTGTCGCTGCGTTACTTCAACGCCGCCGGCGCCGCGGCCCATGCCGGCATCGGCGAATCGCATTATCCGGAAACCCATCTGATCCCGAACGTGTTGCGCGCGGCCCTCGGCGAAGCGCAGGCGCTGCAGGTGTTCGGCGACGACTACGACACCGTCGACGGTACCTGCGTGCGCGACTACATCCACGTGATCGACCTCGCCGACGCGCACATCCGCGCCTTGCGTTGGCTCGACAGCACGCCGGGCGCGCATCGTTTCAATCTCGGCAACGGCCAGGGCTTCAGCGTGCTGCAGGTGATACGCGCGGCCGAGGCCATCGCCGGCCGCCGCATCCCTTACTCGCTGGCGCCCCGCAGAGCCGGCGACCCGCCGGTGCTGGTCGCGGCCAGCGATGCGGCGAGATCGCTACTGGGTTGGGCCCCGCGTTATACCCGCCTGGAAGACATCATCGACAGCGCGTGGCAATGGCATAGCGCGCCGGCGTTCTGAGCGGCGTGCTGCGGCGCGGGCGCTACAAACCTCTGGCGCATCGCGTGTGAACATCGATTCATTCGCCCGGCCGGTCGCCTAGTACCATCGTGGCATGGTTCGTAACCGGTCGCAGCGCATGTCCCAACACCCGTTCCGGTCCGGTGCCCTGGCGTTCGCCTTGATCGCCACAGGCTCGCTCGCTCATGCGGCGCAGGCGCCGGCTGATTACATCTATACCAGCGCCGGCGATTTCGCCGAACACCAGCATTACCTCGCGCGTGCGGATATCGAGGGCGTGCAGATCGTCTATAACTGGAAACAGTTGGAACGAGGGCAGGGCGAATACGACTTCAGCCGCATCGACGCCGACCTGAAACAGGTCGAGCGCCTGCACAAGAAGCTGTTCATCCAGATCCAGGATCGCTTCTTCGAGCCGGGCGCCAGAAACATCCCGGCCTATCTGTTGACCGATCCCGCTTTCGGTGGCGGCCTCGTGGCCCAGATCGACAACCCCGGCGAGAACAAGCCGCCGGCTTCGGGTTGGGCGACGCAGCAATGGAACCCGGAGGTCAGGGCCCGCTTCCAGAAGCTCCTGCAAGCCCTGGCCGCCCGCTACGACGGTCGTATCCAGGGCATCAATCTGCCCGAAACCGCGATCGACATCGACTACAAACGCGACAAGACCAGCTTCACCTGCGACAAATATTTCGCTGCGGAGATGGAGAACCTCGCCGCGGCGCGGCATGCGTTCAAGCAATCGCATGTGGTTCAGTACGTCAACTTCTGGCCCTGTGAGTGGAACAACGACCACGACTACATGGGCCGTTTGTTCGAATACGCGGCCAAGCACGGCGTGGGTCTCGGTGGGCCGGACATCGTCCCCTACAAGAAAGGACAGATGAAGAACGCCTATCCGTTCTTTCATCGTTATCGGGAGCAACTGTCCTTGGTCGCGATGGCGGTCCAGGAGCCGACCCTGACTTACAACAACGATAAAACCGGCAAGCCGTTCACCCGCGAGGAGTTCAGCGCTTTTGCCCAGGACTATCTCGGCGCGGACATCATTTTCTGGACGGTGTCGGCGCCGTGGCTGAATCCCTGATACGCCCGGGGCACGATCGCCGCTTCATCGCTTGACGCGGGGCAAGGCGCGGTCGATCCGCCCGATCAGCTCGGTTCGGGCCAGACGACATTGCCGAAGTTGAACGCCGACACGTCTTTCAAGGCGACACGGCAGAACACGCCGCGGTCCGACGGAAACGCCTGCGGCGCACCGGGCGTGTAGTAGATCGCATCCTTCAGATGCAGATACAGCGGCGGCCCCGGTCGGACCGTGCCTTCTTCGTTGGAGGCTCTCGCGGCCAGGCCTTCGACCGCTTCGTGGATGCGCGCGGTGATCGGGTGATGCTGGGCGTAGCGCTTGAAGCTGACGACCGTGCCCGAGATCAGCACCCCGGCCACCAGCAAGGTCACCTGGACCTCGGGCGCTCCGTCCTGGGTCGCGGTGTCGGCGACCACTTCGAGCACGATGTCGCGCGTTCCGAAATCCTCGATCAAGGAATTGCCCGTGCTGTTGTCCTGGGTCATGCCGTTGTCCTCTTAGCCGAGTGTCGCGCCGGTCGGGCGCATGGATTCGCCGCGCTCGTCGCGGCCGCCAAGAAGGGGTACGCAATTGGTCGGCGCGAACGGCCAGAACCGAGGCGTTTCGGCCCGGTCCAGTTGCGCCGGCGAGCTCGATGCCGGCGGTTCCCGCCAGCGGCCGGTTCGCGCCGAACCGTGCACTCGATGTTGCAGGCTCGATTCCGCTAGCGGGTTTCCTTACGCCACGCCTGCCAAGCCCTCGAGCCTCGATGCAGCGTTCCACCGCGAACCCTTCTGCTTTCGCGGGGCGCGTGCGATAACCGCTCGATCTTCCATCGTTCCGGAGCCCTGCATGCCCGCCATCGCCACCGTCCATGCCGCCAGCGACGGCGCGCCGTATCAGGTCCGTTTCAGCGACGACCTCGACCACCGCTGGCTCGCCGACGAACCCGCCGAACAGGGCGGCGCCGACAGTGGCCCGTCGCCGGAGCGTTTGTTGTTGTCCAGCCTCGGCGCCTGCACCGCGATCACCTTGCGCATGTATGCCGCGCGCAAGCAGTGGCCGCTGAGCGCGGTCGAAGTGGAACTGAGCTTCAACCCCGACGGCAAGCCGGCCGAGGGCACCGATATCCGCCGCCGCATCGCGCTGAGCGGCGAACTCAGCGACGAGCAGCGCGAACGCCTGCTGCAGGTCGCCAATGCCTGCCCGATCCACAAAGTCCTGTCGGGCGAAGTGCGGATAGCGACCGCACTGGCGGCGCCAGCGGTCTAAGCCTGGCTCACCGAGCGCCGCCGGCACGGGCGAACCGTTTCCTGCTAGCGGCTTCGTGGCGCCCGTGGTGGAGGCAGGCCTCCATCGGTAACATCTCATCTGCGGATACAGGCATGGGGCAGCATTAGCTGAAATGCCTGGCGATCCGCGTGGGGCAGGGGCGGTTACTGGCGAATTCCCCGGAGTCGGGGTCAAACGAACGAACAAGGATGGGGCATGGAAGGCATCGAAGGTATTGATTCCGCAACGCGGGAAGACTTGGCGAACATCGCCCAGGACACGCGCGAGGCGATGATTTCGTTTCTGGCGGGGCTCGCCGACGTTTCCGAAAAACTGCAGAACGGCGACATCTACGACGTGGACAAAGAGGCCGCCATGGTGCGTGCCCTGATCCTGAGCGCACAATTGTCCGCAGAGCGGGCGATGGAAGTGGCCAACAGCCCCGAACTTCGGGCGGATTCCCTGCGTAAACGCATGGCGGCGCAGCAAAGTTTCAACTACATCCGCTTGGTCGGGTTGTTGGAGGACGAAAGCCTTCTTCCGATCCAACGCCTGCAACGATTCGTCGATCATTTCAATGTCAACCTCAATTTCAGCCTCGGACGCTTCGCCGAGGGCGCGAAGTTCGGAAAGGTACTGGGGTGGACGAGCAACCTATTGACCGTCACCGACATGATCGCGGCGGTCGCAAATCATGACGGCGCGAAACTGGCCGGTATCGTCACCGGTTTCGTCGCGGGCGAGGCGGTATCGACGCTGGGGAGCTTCGTCATCGGCGGTGCGACTGCCGCAGGCGTGATCAGCGCGCCCGTCGCATTGGCCGCTTCGGTCATCGTGGTAGCCACGGCGACGGTCGTCGGCGCGAGCGTCCAGGACGAGGCCGAACAATTCTTCGCCGGGCTATTCGGCGAAAAGGAAGATCAGGATATCGGCGCATTGATATCGCGCGTCTTCGCCGAGTTCGACAATGGCGGAGTCACGTTCCCGAACATGAACTACAAGGTGCGGGTAGGCACCGAAGGCGACGATGTTCTTCTAGGTTCGAACCTGCGCGACTCCATCGTCGGCAGCACCGGCAACGACACGATCGAAGGTGGCGCACTCGGTGACTACTTGGCCGGCGACGAAGGCGACGACATCTTGCGCGGCCAGAACGGCGCAGACATGTTGCTCGGCGGCTCCGGTTCCGACACCTTGATCGGCGGGGTCGGCAACGACACGCTCAAGGGCGGGGCGGGACACGATTACTACGATTTCTCCCGCGAAGATTTCTTCGATGGACGCACCCAGGACATTATCGTCGACGCCGATGGCAATGGCCGTATCCGCTACGAGGGCCTTGCCGTCGGCGCCGATTCGCCGTTCGCCTCAGTCACCCAGGACGGTTTCAGTTGGCTGACCACCGATAAACTGTTCCGTTTGCTGCTGGTCGGTGAGGGGGCCTCGCAGAACCTGATCCTGGTCCATCGCGAGACCAATGCGCGCATTGTGGTGCAGAACTGGAGCAATGGCGATCTCGGTATCGATCTGCCCGATCCGGGCGGCATCAGCTTGCCGACCGGACAATCGCTCACCGGTTTCCACGACCTCTTCGGCCGCGACGGCAATCCCTTGCTCGACCACAGCAGTAGCGACAGTATCTATGGCATGGCCGGCAACGACGGCCTGGATGGCGGCTACGGCGACGATCGTCTGGAGGGTGGCGACGGCGAAGATTTCCTGATGGGCGGGCCCGGCCGCGACACCTTGAGCGGCGGCGACGGCAACGACTTCATCTTCGACGGTTCCACCGTGATGTACTGGCAGCAATGGTCGGATCCGGCCAACGTGACGCATCCCTGGGCCTGGGTCGACACCACCAGGCCCGGCAGCGAATTGGCGGCAGGCAATGGCTGGTACTTTTTCGGTCCCAGCGATTCCGCGGCGGTCGATGCGCGCGATTACCTGCGCCGACTCGACATGTACGCCCAAAAAGGCGGCATGACCGCCGATGAAGTCAATGCCGACCCCGGTCGGGAACCCACGAGCCCGTTCGTCCATCTCGACCCGAACGCGGGTAACCAGAGCGGCGACGATGTCATCGACGCCGGCGCCGGCTCAGACGTGGTCCGTTCGGGCGAGGGCGACGACACCATCGACGGCGGCAGCGGCAACGATTTGTTGATCGGTGCCGAGGATGACGACTTCATCCAGGGCGGTACCGGCGACGACGTCATCTTCGGCGACGTGCTGCTCGGCACGGCCACCGCACTGGACGGCAGCACCTGGGCCGCTTCGACCGACGCCAATATTTCCGGCAACGACGTGATCATGGGCGGCACCGGCGCGGACGTGATCTATGGCCAGGGCGGCGACGACGTGATCGACGGCGGCGACGACGACGACGTCATTCGCGGCGACCGCATCGGCAGCGAACCGGAATCGGATGCGCGCAACCCGGGCGTAGCCGGAGACGATCTGATCGACGGCGGCCGCGGCAACGACCGGATCGAGGGCAATGCCGGCCATGACACGGTGCGTGGCGGCGATGGCGACGACATCGTCGTAGGCGACGATGCCGTCACGGCAGGTGGCTTGCACGGCAACGATGCCTTGGACGGCGGCGTCGGAAACGACCAGTTGTGGGGCATGGGCGGGCACGACATCATCGATGGCGGCGACGGTGCGGATACCCTGATCGGCGACGACGCTTCGCTCGGCACGGCCTATCATGGCAACGACCTGCTTCGCGGCGGTGCCGGCAACGATATCGCTTTCGGTCAGGGCGGCAACGACGTCGTCGAAGGCGGCCTCGGCGACGACGTCCTGATGGGCGACGCCAATGTGGCAGACGTCGAGCTGTCGGCGCACGGAAACGACACCGTCATCGGCGGTGCCGGCAAGGACATGCTGTACGGCAACGGCGGCAACGACAGGCTCGACGGCGGAGACGACGACGACCAGGCCTGGGGCGGCGAGGGCGACGACACGCTCGCCGGTGGCGCGGGCAACGACTACCTCGACGGAGACGGCCTCTCGGTAGCGCCGGAACATCACGGCCGCGACACCCTGGACGGCGGCGACGGCGCCGATGTGATCTACGGTTTCGGCGGCGACGACTTGCTGTTCGGCGGATCCGGCAACGACATCCTGTACGGCGACGACGATGCCGGCGCCTTCAGCGGCAACGATCGTATCAATGGGGGTAGCGGCGACGATTCGGTCTGGGCCGGCGGCGGGAACGATTACGTTCGCGGCGACGGCGGCAACGACGCGTTGTTGGGCGGCGCAGGCGACGATTCGTTGCTGGGCGGCGATGGCAACGACTCGTTGCGAGGCGATGCGGGCAACGACAAGCTGGATGGCGGACTCGGTGCCGACGTCTACCGCTTCGAGGTCGGGTTCGGCGACGACGAAATCGTCGTTGGTGCGGAAATCGGCGTCGTCGATATCCTGCAGTTCGGCGACGGCATTGCCAAGGAAGGCTTGAGGCTGCTGCGGGTCGGCGACGATCTGGTGGTTTCCGTTTCCGGCAGCAGCGACCGCGTCACGTTGCGCGGCTACTACGCCGCGCCGGAACGGCACCAGTTCCGCTTCTCCGATGGGTCCCTGTGGAATGCGGCGGACATCCAGGAGCATGTGTCTGTGCCCGAAAGCGTCCCGACGACCGGCACGGATGTGCTGGGCACGGAAAACAACGATCTGATCGGCGGCAGCGACGGCCGGGACCAGATCTACGGTGGCGCCGGCGACGACATTCTTTATGGCTATGCCGGCGACGACATCTTGAACGGCGATGGCGACTACTGGCGGTTCGGTGGCAATTGGTTCAAACCCGGGAACGACGTCATTCTGGGCGGATCTGGCAACGACACGATCGACGGCGGCGGCGGCGACGACACCCTGCTTGGGGAAGAAGGCAACGATCACCTGATCGGCGATTACGGCGTTGATCGTCTATTGGGGGGCAGCGGCAACGATTGGCTCGAAGGCGGCGATGGCAACGACCAACTCGACGGTGGTGAAGGCGATGACGGCCTTAGCGGCGGCAGGGGACATGACCGTTTGCAAGGCGGCATCGGCAACGATGCTCTGCAGGGCGATGGCGGCGACGACTGGCTCGACGGCGGACGCGGAAACGACAGTCTGATGGGATCGGCCGGTGCCGATACCTACGTATTCGAACAGGGCTTCGGGCGCGACCATATCTGGAGCAGCGCCGCCGAAGACTACGAGCAGTTGGACAGTGTCCGCTTCGGGGCCGGCATCGCCAGAGCGGATGTCAGTGCCGTGCGCGTCGGCGACGACCTGGTCCTGAATATTGGAGCCGACGACTCCCTGACCCTGCACGATTACTACAACTCGAACTTCAGCATCCGTCAGATCCTGTTCTCCGATGGCAGCGAATATGAAGTCCCGGTCAATGTGTACAGGATCGGCGGCAACGACTCAGAAGTCCTCGACGGAGGCGCCGGCAACGACCGCATCGCTGGCGGCAGCGGCGATGACGTCATCCACGGCGGCGTCGGCAACGACTTGCTCGACGGCCAGAGCGGCTCCGACGAATTGCATGGCGGGGCTGGCGACGACGTACTGTATTCCGCCGCTGACACGGACGGGATCGACCGGCTCTACGGCGGCGACGGCAACGACACCCTGTTCGGCAGCAGCGCGGACCAGTTGTTCGGCGGCAATGGCGACGACAATCTGGGGGGCGACGGTTCCGGCGCGACCCTGGATGGGGGAGCGGGAGACGACACGCTCCAGGCGGGAACCGGCGATATCGCCATCGGCGGCGACGGCAACGACACCATCACCGGCGGCAGCCTGGTCGAAGGCGGAGGCGGTGACGACGTGCTGCACCAGAGCAACGCTGTCTACAAGTTCGATGCTCAGTTCGGCAACGATCTTTTTGCCACCGGCAACAGTTTCACGACATCGACGCTGCGCTTCGCTCACCTCACCGATCCAGGCAGCCTGTATCTGGTGGTGCAGCCCGGCGAAGGCGACGGCGAGGGCGGGCAGATAGGCCGGCAGAGCACCTTGCACGTTGCCGGCAGCAGCGATTCGATCCGCTTCGAGCGGGGCGGAAATTATCGCGTCGAATTGGCCGACGGCTCGTCGTGGACGATCGACGAGGCCCTGCTGTTCGGGCAGGACGACGACTACCTGAGCCAAAACCTCATCGGCAGCCGTACCCGCCACATCGGCTTCCTCGGCAACGATGTCTTGAACGGAACCGCCGGCGCCGAAGCGATACTCGGCGGAGACGGCGCCGACCGCATCGGCGCAGGCGGCGGCGATGACGTACTCAACGGCGGGGCGGGCGACGATGTCTACCTGGTCAATGGCCTGGCTTCGGAGCGGACGATTTTCGACGCCCGCAACGACGACCTGACGGAAACCGATACGATCAAGTTCGGGCCGGACTGGCAGCGCGAGGACATCGCGTTTTCGGCCAACGGCAAACATCTGGTCGTCACCGATACCCAGGGCAACCGTATCGCGCAGGTCTTCAACTTCTTTGCCGGGTCGGTCGCCACCGGTTTCGAAGTGGATCGTTTCGAGTTCGCCGACGGCAGTTCGCTTAGTGCCGAGCAAGTGGTCGCCCTGGTACCTGGCGCGCCGCGGATCGTGTCGGGTACGGAGGGCGACGATCTGTTGCTGGGCGGCGAGGGCGACGACGAACTGTCGGGCGCCGGTGGCAATGATGTGCTGGACGGGCAAGCCGGCAACGATGTGCTGTCGGGCGGTACCGGCGGGGATATCTACCGCTTCGGTCGCGGGAGCGGAAGCGACGTGATCTACGAACTCGGCCGATCGTCCGGCCCGACTCCGGAAGGGGTTATCGAACTGCCGCAGACGGCCGAACCGCAGGAGAACGGCTCGCAGGACGTCGATGTCATCCAGTTGGGCGCGGATATCGAGACCGGCGATGTGAGTCTGCAGCGCTCTTTCAACGACCTGCACATCGCCATTTCCGGTACGAACGATGTCCTGCAGATCGTCGGATACTTCGCCGAGGATCCCTCAAGTTCGAACTGGGACGGGCGGGTCGAGGAAATCCGCTTCGCCGACGGCACAGTCTGGAATGTGCAAGCGGTCTCGGCCATGTTGCCCGATCAACCGCCGCTGCCGACCGATGCCTGGATGTCGGCCGAGAGCCCAGCGTCGATCTTGCTGCAGGGCGTACCGCCGCGCTCGGACCTATCCGAGTATCGCTCCGCCGGCGTTGCGCCGTCCGGTGCTGCGGTGCCTTCGGCTGGTCCGCCGGAGAGAGGGGCGACGACGAGTTCGGAGTTGCAGACACTCATCGCAGCCATGGGCAGCTACGGCGATGGCGTCGCATCGATGGCGGCAGCGCAGGACGTGCAGACGATATCGGTAGGCATGTGGCAAGCCAACTGCCTTGCCTATATCGATGCCAATGGCATCGGCCGCGCGTCGGTGTAAGTGCCCGCTTCAATGCTCGAAGGACCGAATCGGCCCGNGGGCCGATTCGTTGAGACCAGGCCCTCTTTTATCGAGTGGCCAGTGCCGCACCCGAACCCGGTGCGGACGATCAGGACTTGAGGAAGTCCAGCAGGTCCTGGTTGAGTTTTTCCTTGTGGGTGTCGGTCAATCCGTGCGGAGCGCCGGGATAGACCACCAGCTTGCTGTTCTTGACCAGCTTGGCCGAGGCGCGCGCCGCCGCGTCGATCGGCACGACCTGGTCGTCGTCGCCGTGCAGGATCAGGGTGGGCACGTCGAACTTCTTCAGGTCTTCAGTGAAGTCGGTTTCCGAGAACGCCTTGATGCTGTCGAAGGTGTTCTTGTGGCCGCCCTGCATGCCCTGGACCCAGAACGAATCGATCATGCCCTGCGACTTCTTCGCGCCGGGACGATTGAAGCCGAAGAACGGGCCGCCGGCGAGGTCCTGGTACAACTGCGAGCGGTCGGCGATGGAGCCGGCGCGCAGGCCGTCGAACACGTCCTTCGGCAGGCCGCCGGGGTTGGCGTCGGTCTTGAGCATCAGCGGCGGCACCGCCGAGATCAAACCGGCCTTCTTGACCCGCTTGGTGCCGTGGCGGCCGATGTAGCGCGCGACTTCGCCGCCGCCGGTGGAAAAGCCGAACAGCGTCGCGCCCTGGAGGTCGAGATGCTCGAGCAATTGCGCCAGGTCGTCGGCGTAGTGGTCCATGTCGTTGCCGTCCCAGGGCTGGCTGGAGCGGCCGTGGCCGCGGCGGTCGTGGGCGATGGTGCGGTAGCCGTGCTCGGCCAGGAACAGCATCTGCGCTTCCCAACTGTCGGCGCTGAGCGGCCAGCCGTGACTGAAGACCACCGGCTCGCCGTCGCGCGGGCCCCAGTCCTTGTAATAGATCTGCACGCCGTCTTTGGTGGTGAAAGTGCCCATGGTGTCGCTCCTGTGCGGTGGGGAAGAAGGGAGTGTGGTCGATGCGGGCGACACCGGCGTTGACCGGTGTCGCAGGGAGTCGTTTTGAACGCGTAGCGTCAACTGCGAAAGCCGAGATCAGGGCGCGGTGTCGACAAGGACCAACTCGGCATCGTCGATGGCGACGACGCGGATCGCGCCCTCGTTGCGGATCGCCGCGCCGTCGCGAGCCTGCAAACGCACGCCGTTGACCTCGACGCTGCCCTTGGCCGGCACCAGATAACCGTAGCGGTCGTCGGCGAAGACGTATTCGGCCGATTCGCCTGCGGCGAGGGTCAGGCCGAGCACGCGCGCATCGGCGCGGATCGGCAAGGTGTCTTCGTCGCCTTCGATGCCGCTGGCCAGGGTGACGAAGTGGCCGGCGCGGTCGCCCTTGGGGAAAGGCTTGCTGCCCCAGGTCGGCGCGCCGCCGCGCTGATCGGGAATGATCCAGATCTGGAAGATGCGGGTGGTGTCGGATTCGAGGTTGTATTCGGCGTGCTGGATGCCGGTGCCGGCGCTCATCACCTGGACGTCGCCGGCTTCGGTGCGGCCGCGGTTGCCGAGATTGTCCTGGTGGGTGATCGCACCGTCGCGGACGTAGGTGATGATCTCCATGTCGGCGTGCGAATGCGGCGGGAAGCCGGTGTTGGCCTGGATGGTGTCGTCGTTCCAGACCCGCAGCGCGCCCCAGCCCATGCGCTCGGGGTCGCGGTAGCCGGAGAACGAGAAGTGATGCTTGGCGTCGAGCCAGCCGTGGTCGGCGCCGCCGAGGCTGTCGTAGGGGCGAAGTTCGATCATGTCCGTGTCCTCGTGGATGAGTGCCGTGTGGCTTGAGGAGAACGATAGGCCGATGCGATCAGGTTTAGAATGGAACCAATGGAAAGGCATTCTTTCCAAAATTGATATGGACGCCCGCCATGCAGAAACTGCCCGACCTGGAAGCCTGGGCGATCTTCGCCAAGGTCGCCGAAACCGGCTCGTTCGCACGTACGGCCGCCGAGTTCGGCCTGTCGCAGGCGACCGTGTCCAAGGCGATCACCCGCCTGGAGACCCGGTTGAAGACGGTGTTGTTCCATCGCACCTCGCGCAAGATGTCGCTGACCGAGAGCGGCCGCGGCGCGCTCGAACGCGCCAGCCGCATCCTCGCCGAGGGCGAAGCGGTCGAGGCCGAGATCACCGCCCAGGCCGCGAGCCCGCGCGGGCAGGTGCGCATCGCCGCGCCGATGTCGTTCGGCATCGCTCACCTGTCGCCGCTGCTGCCCGAGTTCATGGCGCGCTATCCCGATATCGCCCTGGAGATCGTGTTCGACGACGGCGTCACCGACCTCATCGGCGGCGGCTACGACCTGGCCCTGCGGATTTCGACCCTGGCCGATTCGAGCCTGCTGGCGCGGCGTTTGTGCGGCGTGCGCATCCTGTTGGTAGGGTCGCCGGCCTATCTGGAACGACGCGGACGGCCGAAGCATCCGCGGCAACTGGCCGATCACGACGCGCTGTTCTACACCTATTCGCGTTTCGGCAACGCCTGGCGTTTCAGCCACAAGCGTCACGGCGATTTCTCGATCAGCGTGGCCACGCCGTTGCGGGTCAACAATGCCGAAGCCTTGAATCCGGCCTTGCTCGCCGGGCAGGGTCTGGCGCTGCAACCCGAGTTCCTGGTCTGGCGCGAACTGCGCAACGGCAAGCTCGAAGTGGTGATGCCGGAATGGGCGCCGCCGCCGATCGCCCTGCACGTGGTCACGCCGCCGGGCCGCATCCGCCCGGCCCGCGTGCAGGTGCTGATCGATTACCTGGTGCGCAAGTTCGAGAAGGCGCCGTGGGCCGACCCGCAGGAACGCTAGGACTCGGCTGGCGTCGACGGGGGAGCGGGCGCCGACAGGCGGTGCAGGCTTCAGCTGGCAGGTGTGGCACCGTCGGTCGAAGCAGGTATCGATACACAGATGGGGTCGCCGGTGATTTCGGGCCGATATGCCAGGCCTCCACGGGCGTTCGGGCCGGCGACGGGCTTCGATCGAAACCGGGGAGGCGGACGGGAGCAAGGCAAGGACGACCGTCCATCCGCGATGACCGGTCGTTTACTCCGTGTGTCTTTGCGCAAAAAGCACACCGAATGAAGTAAATCGACTAAAGAAAGGCACTTCGTGATTGAGAGGGGTGCAAAACTGGGATATAAGTCACAGAAATGCCCGTGACCGGGACGCCTGGGCAAGTCACCAATCGAGAGTCGCTGCGCCCCTGGGGGCTCCGTGGCAGCGCTGTCCTGAAGCGCACGTATCGAGCTGCACGGTTGTTGCTCGACGCTGACTCACTGATTGGCCTGTGCAACGAGGGGGTGCCGTTTGTTCAACCATCGTCGTCGATGCCTGTCCGCCAATACGCGCGGCCGGCGCCTGTTTGCCTGTCCAGTGGCCTTGGCATTGCTGCCGCTGTTGGCGTTTCCGGCGACTGCGCAGATCCAGCGCAGCTTCATCAATCTCGGCTTCGAAGAGCCCATCCTGGTGCCCGCGGGCTGCTCCACCCAGACCATCGATTCGCGGGTGACCGGCTGGACGACCACCCATCCGGTCGGTACCGGCGGGGGCGGCTGCACCAGCCCTCCGAGCGGCGAGACCGGCCCGCTGATCGAACTGTGGAGCAACGGCTTCCTCGGGGTGCCGTCGCGCGCCGGCAGTAACCTCGCCGAGCTCAATGCGCAAACGGCCTCACGCCTGTTTCAGCGCGTGTGCCTGGTTACCGGAGAGCAGGTGCGGTGGCAGTTGAGCCACCGGGCCAGAGACCCTGGCGGCACCGGCCTCGACGTGATGGCGTTCAACATCGATTCGACGGTCAACCAGATCGGCCGCTTCGCGACCAACACCACCGGTGCCGGCACCGTGCAGGCCTGCGGCGGCGGGCTGATCGGCACCGCAAGCTGCGCTGCGCCGACGACGACCAATACCTGGGCCGACTACACCGGCACCTTCACCTGGACCGGTACGTCCGCGATCCACGATTTCGGCTTCGAAGCCATCAGCACCTCCACCGGCAACAACAGCGTCGGCAATCTGCTCGATGAGATCCAGATCTTCCTGACCCCGTACCTGGAGTTCAAAACCGCGACCAACTCGGGATCGGAATCCGTCACCACCGGCAGCGGCCCGGTCGTTGCGGTGTCCGGTACCATCGCCGCGCCGGTGAACGTGATCATCCAAGTCACGGCAGCCAGCACCGCGACGCTCGGCAGCGACTACACCACGCCGTCGGGCACCAACACCTTCACCATGACGATCCCGGCCGGCAACTACGACGGCAACGTCGGCAGCCAGTTCCCGACCGGCATCGTCATCGTCAACGACACCGTCGTCGAGAACAACGAACTCATCACGATGAGTGTGCAGCCGAATCCCGCGGTCTACACCATCGCCAGCACGTCCACCTGCGGCCCGCCGTTCGTGCAGACCTCGACCTATACCATCCTCGACAACGACGTCGACACGCGCACCACCAAGACCGTCGGCAACGCCAGCCCCGCAGCCGGCGGCAGCACGGTGTTCACCGTGACCTACCAGAACAACACCGCGCGTCCGACCGTGGGCACGGGCAGCGATCTCGCTGCGCACGACGCGCAGGTGTCGATTGCCGATGCGTTGCCGGCCGGTTTCACCGCGTTCTCGTGGACCTGCGCTGCCAGCGGCACGCCCACGCCGGTGTGTCCGGCCGCCAGCGGCACCGGCGCTATCGCGGCGACCGCGACCTTGCCGGCCGGTAATGCGGCCGCGGGCGGCACTTTGACCTACACGATCACCGGCATGCTCGACCCGGCGCAGTGCGCGGCGACCACCAACACCAGCACGGTCGCGGTGGTCGCGCCGATCCAGGAAGCCACCAGCGCGCAGGCCTTGTTCGTCACGCCCGCGCCAGGCGGCACCGCCAACAACACCGCGACGGCGGTGGTGGACCCGGGTTGCCTGACCCTGAGCAAGACCACCAGCCCGGCCGCGGCAGCGACATTCGGTTTCGCCCTGACCAATACCGCGCTGACCGCCGCGACGGTGAGCACGCCGGCATCGGGCACGGCGCAAGTCGACGGCAATGCTGCCGCGGGCATCCAACCGTTCGGCATCGTCGCGCCGGCCACGGCGATCACGATCCAGGAGAACGCGTTGCCGGCGATCTATCAGCTCGCCAGCGCGACCTGCAGCAACGGCATCGCCAACGTCGGCAGCTTGAGCGGCACCACCTTCACCATTCCCTCCGCCGACGTGGTGGCCGGCACCGATTTCACCTGCAGCTTCACCAACGTGCGCAAGACCGCGTCGGTGGCGCTGGCCAAGACTTGGGTCGGCGCGGTCGTCAACGACAGTGCCAGCCTCAGCGCCACCGGCGGCATCGTGAACCCGACGCTGACGTCGGTCGCCAACAGCGCGAACGAGACCGACACTGGTACGGCGGTCGTGGTCGATACCGGCACTGTATTCACCTTGTCCGAGATACTGGGTGCCGGCAACGTCGGCCTGTACAACCCGAGCGCCTGGGCCTGCACCGGCACCAGTGGCTTGTCGGGCAACACGCTGACCGTCGGCGACAACGACACCGCGATCGTCTGCACCATCACCAATACCCGCCGGCAAGCGGACCTGCGGATCACCAAGACCAATACGCCAGGCGTGAACGGCGATGTCGACCAGATCGGCGATACGGTGACGCGAGGAGCGCCGACGACCTATACCGTGGTCGTAACCAACGTAGGCCCGGATCCGGTGGTGGGAGCACTCGTCAGCGACGCGGCGGGGCCGGGTATCGTTTGTCCGGCCGGTAATGCAGTCACTTGCAGCGGACCACCGGGCGCGTGCCCGGCAGGGCCGTTGACCTTCGGCATGCTGTCGGCTGGGGTGACGCTCGGCACCTTGTCCGCGGCGCCCGGCAGCAACCAAGTCACTTTTGTCTTCCAGTGCAACGTTCCCTAGCCGCCGGCGCGGCCTGCGCGAC
Organism: Lysobacter sp. 22409; assembly: GCF_052045105.1. NCBI lineage: Bacteria > Pseudomonadati > Pseudomonadota > Gammaproteobacteria > Lysobacterales > Lysobacteraceae > Lysobacter > Lysobacter sp. 22409. Next base: position 70,529 of record NZ_JBQEOE010000021.1, read on the forward strand.
CCGGCCCGTGCCGGGTCGCCGGGCTGGCGTCACGAGATCTCGCCGGCTAACTGAAGTGCTTGCATGCAGGTCTTGCGCGATGGGTTCGTATCCGAGTTGAAGCGCGAGTGGTGGCGCTATTGGCGGAATGAGGCCTCCGCCGCTCAGGCACGGTCGGCTTTCAGCGAACCCGATGCCTCCGCTCGCGCACGCCGCGCCGACAGCAGCATCTGCACAGCGGCGTACAGCGTCACCGCCAGCACCAGCCAACGCAGCCATTCCAACGGCAGCGACTTGACTAGGAAGGCCGCGATCAAGACCCCGGGAATGCCGCCTAAAGTCAGACCGAAGGCCGCGCGCAGGTCGTAGCGGCCGCTGCGTACGAAGGCAGCGCCGCCGACCGGCATCAGGAACGCGCAGGCGCCCATCATGATCGGGAACGCCGCGAGCGGGTTCATGCCGAGCAGGCTGACCAGGATCAGGCACGGTGCGTACAGCCCGATGCCGAGCATCATCAATGCGCCGAGCACGAAGCTGGCGGCAATGGCGAAGGCGAGCGTCGCGCCGTGCAGGCCCAAGGCGTCGCCGCCGCCCGGCAGCCATTGCAGGTTGGTGGCAAGGAACAACAGCGCCGAGACCAACAACGCGATGCCCATGCCGATCTGGATCGCGCGTTTCGGCAGCCGCGCCACCACCCGCACGCCGGCCCAGGCGCCGGCGACCGCGGCGGCGATCATCCCGGCCAGAGTGACGAAGTCGACGCTGACCACGGCGATGAAGATCAGGGCCTGGGCGATGGTCGGCAGCGCGTGGCCGACGTTCAAGGTGCCTGGAATGCGATCGTCGGCGACCCGGCCACGCAACTTGAAGATCGCGGTGGTGGTGGCGAAAGAACCGATGCCGAGGGTGTCGAAGAAATTCGCGACGAAGCCGGTCAGCCCATCGCCTGGACGGGGCCACGGCGACACACCCGCGTCCGCATCGCGATCCCGTTGGCGACGGGCGCGCTCCAGCGCGTACCAGCGCCAGGCATAGGCCAGCGCCAACAAGGCCAGGGCCGACCAGAGCAGGGCGACCTCGAGGCTCGGGCGATTCACGACAGTGCCTCAAGCGGCGAGGGCGAGCGGCTGACGAATTCGACGACGGGCATGGCGCCTCCGGACAGGACCCGGGCCATGGTCGGACCCGCGCGCCGACGCGGCTTGCATCGCTTACGCGCTCCGGATGCGGATAACGGCACAGTCGTCGGCCGGACGGCGCTCGTTCGCTTGCGGCTCTCGGCCTGTTCGGAGGGGCCGAACGGCCGCGAAGGCTGTGCGATGGGCCTTCGTCTCCACGCCGTTACCGGCGCGATAGTGTGACCTGAGTCGCACGTCACGGCGATTGCAGGGGGCGGGGTAGGGATCGCCGCCGTTGCCTCGTCTCTATAGGCGAACGCCAGCTCATGCCCTGCGGGGTGCGAGGCCAACGGCGGCGACGCGCCATTCTTTCAAGGACGACAGACCATGACCCGCCTTCCGCCTCGCATCGCCCGTGCGCGTGCTCACGGCACGCAACCGAACGCGTCGGCTTCCGGGACGAAGCCGGCACTCGCCAAGGACGGCGAGGGCGCGTGCGCGCACCGCGCCACCACACCGCTGACTGCGGCGGTGGTCCTGGTCGCCGCACTATCGGCTTCGCCGAGCCAGGGACAAATGATCGCGGCGCCGGAAGCGCCCGCGACGCAGCGCCCGGTGCTGCTGACCGCGCCCAACGGCGTGCCCCTGGTCAACATCCAGACACCGTCGGCGGCCGGTGTGAGCCGCAATGTCTACCAGCAGTTCAATGTCGGTCCCGAAGGCGCGATCCTCAACAACAGCCGCGGCAACGTCCAGACTCAACTCGGCGGTTGGGTGCAGGGCAATCCGAATCTGGCCACCGGGCCGGCGCGGATCATCCTCAACGAGGTCAACGGCGGCGACGCCAGCCGCCTGCGCGGTTACCTCGAAGTCGGCGGCCAACGCGCCGAAGTGATCATCGCCAACCCGGCCGGCATCGCGGTCGACGGCGGCGGTTTCATCAACGCCAGCCGCGCCACCTTGACCACAGGCACGCCGCAGTTCAATTCCTTCGGTGGCCTCGACAGCTTCCTGGTTCGCGGCGGCACCATCACCATCGACGGCAAGGGCCTGGACGCCAGCAAGACCGACTACGCCGCGATCCTCGCCCGCGCGGTGCAGGCCAACGCCGGCATCTGGGCCAGCGAGCTCAAGGTCGTTACCGGCGCCAATCAGATTTCCGCCGATCACGCCCAGGTCGCCGCGGCGGGCGCCTCCGGCAGCACACCGACCTATGCCTTGGATGTGGCGGCACTCGGCGGCATGTACGCCGGCAAGATCGTCCTGGTCGGCACCGAAGCCGGCCTTGGTGTGCGCAATGCCGGCACGGTGCAGGCGGCGTCGACGTCGGCGGCGCAGCTCGCCGGCGCCGGCCAACTCGTCGTCACCAGCGCCGGGCGCCTGGAAAACATCGGAACCCTGCAGGCCACGACCGACGCGAGCCTGAGCGCATCGACGTTCGACAACAGCGGCCGCGTGTCCAGTGGCGCGAACCTCAAGATCGCCACCCAGGGCGCCCTCAACAATCGCATCGGCGAGCAAGGCGGCACGCTCGAAGGCTCGCGCCTGGAGTTGAACAGCGCGGGCGACCTCGACAACCGCGGCGGCACCTTGCGCCAGACCAGCGGCGCGGCGCTGGCCTTGAGCGCGCCGAGCCTGAGCAACCGCGGCGGCAACATCGGCCTGGAGCCGATCGCGCAAACGCCGACACCGGGCACCGGGCCGGGCAATGGCGGCACGCCACCGACCACGCCTGGTGGCGGTACACCAGGCAACGGAGGCGGCACTCCGGGCAGCGGCGAAGGCGGTGGCGTCGTGCCGCCGCCGTACCAGCCGCCGTCGCCAGGCCTGATCGCCGCGGCGGGCACGCTGCGCAACGACGGCGGGCGCATCTATGCCGGCGGCGGGATCGCGTTGCACAGCGCGGACCTGGACAACCAGGGCGGCAGCCTCAGCGTCGCCGACATGACGGTCGATCAGCCGCGCTTCGACAATCGCGGCGGCACGCTCAATATCGGCAACGTCTTCAACGCCCGGGTCGAACAGTTCGATAACAGCGGCGGCAAGCTCAACGCCGGACGCTTGAACATCAGCGCGAGCGGCGACCTGCTCAATCGCGGCGGCACGCTGACCAGCGCCAGCGACGCCCAGCTCGCGGTCGGCGGAACGCTCGACAACAGCGGCGGCACCATCGCCGCCACCGGTGTCCTGGCCGCGGCGGTGAGCGGCGCGGCGATCAACAACGCCGGCACCTTGATCGCCAATCGCGATGTCGGCCTGACCGCCGCCACGCTCGACAACGCCAAAGGCAGCATCCAGTCGGCGCAGGCCGGCGCGCGCTTGAACGTGGTCGGCGCCGTGAGCAACGCCCAGGGCCAGATCGGCGCGGCCGGCGACCTGCATCTGCAAGCCGGCAGCCTCGCCAACAGCGGCAGCCTGCGCGGCGCCAACGACGTCACGATCACGACCGGCGGCGTGTTGGGCAACGACGGCAGCATCACCGCCGGTCGCAACGCACTGATCGCCGCCGGCAGCCTGCAAGGCGGTGGCAGCGGCGTGCTCGGCGCCGGCATCCAGGCCGACGGCAAACTCGCCGGGGCGGGCCAGTTGCAGGTCACCACCGCCGGGGCATTGGTCGCCCACGGCACCCAGCTTGCCGCCGGCAAGGCGACCCTGCAGGGCGCGAGCGTGGATATTTCCGCGGGCCAGACCAGCGCTGCCGAGATCGCGCTGACCGCCACCCAAGGCAACGTCGACACCAGCCGCGCCACCGTGGCCACGGCCGGCCACTTGAGCGTCGTCGCCAACACGAACGGCGCGCAGTCGCTGATCAACCAAGCCGGCAAGCTCAATGCCGGCGAACTCGATGTCCGCGCCGCCAACATCGCCAACACCCAGGGCGGCGAGATCGTCCAGACCGGCACCGCGGCCAGCACGCTCGCGGTCAGCGGTACGCTGAATAACGACGGCGGCCGCATCGCCAGCAACGGCCAGGACCTGGGGCTGCAGGGCGCGGCGATCAGCAACCGCGGCGGCAAGATCGAACACGCCGGCAGCGGCGCGCTGAAGATCGCCGGCGGCCGTTTCGACGGCGACAACGGCCACATCACCGGCAACGGTGGCTTGCTCGTCGAGCTGGCCGACGCCTTCAACCAGGACGGCGGCAAGACCAGCGCCAAGCAGATCGCCATCGAGGCCGGCGAGCTGAGCAATCGCGGCGGACAGATCGTCCAGACCGGCGCCTCCGACACGCGCATCGGCGTGCGCGGCGTGCTCGACAATAGCGGCGGCATCCTCGCCAGCAACGGTCAGACCCGCGTCGCCGCCGGCAGCCTCAGCAACCGGGCCGGCACCCTGCGTGCAGCCGAGGGCTCGGCACTCGGCATCAGCGTCGAGGGTCTACTCGACAACAGCCTCAAGGGCGAGATCGGCGCCGGCGGCAACGTCGGCCTGCGCGCGGGGGGCTTGAACAACGACAGCGGCCGCATCACCTCGGTCGGCGACGTCGCCGTCGATACCCAGGGCGGCGCCGCGACCAACATCGGCGGCACCATCGCCGGCAACGGCAATGCCCGCATCCTTGCGGCCAGCCTCGACAACAGCGGCGGCACCGTCGCCGCGGTGCGCGGCAACCTCGACATCGCCACCGCCGGCCTGACCCGCAACGACGGCGGCAGCCTGCAGGCCGGCGCCCGCACCATGCTGGCCAATGGCGGCTTGAGCAATCGCGGCGGCAAGGTGTTCGGCGACAGCCTGTCGGTCGATACCCGCGGCAATGCCCTCGACAACAGCGGCAAGGGCGCGTTGGCGGCCACCCAAACCGTCACCCTGAAATCGGGCCTGTTGAACAACGACAGCGGCGTGATCCAGTCCGGCAAGGCGATGAGCATCGATACCGGTGGCCAGGCCTTGATCAACACCAACGCCGCCGGCGCGAGCAACGGCCAGGGCGGCATCAGCAGCGCCGATACCCTGACCCTCAATACCGGCACGCTGAACAACAACGCCGGCTTCATCGGCGCCAAGCAGGCCTTGGTCGCCAGCACCGGCGCGGTCAGCAACAGCGGCGGCACGGTGCTGGGCGAAAGCGGCGTCAGCATCGACACCCATGGCGCGACCTACGACAACCGCGGCGGCCGTACCCAGGCCAAGGGCGATCTCACGATCAGCGCCGGTGCGCTCGACAACAGCGGCGCGCTGATCCGCTCGCTCGGCAAGACCACCCTAAATGCCGGCCACGTCGTCAACGCCGGCACCTCGGGCGCGAACCTGGGCATCGAGGGCGGCAGCGTTGCGATCAACACCGGCGGCTTCGACAACCGCTCCGGTGCGATCCGCGCCGATGCGATCGCGACCATCGTCACGGGCGGCACCGTCGACAACCGCGCTGGCCTGATCTCGGCCGGAGACACCGTCGCGATCGTCGATCCCAACGCCGCCAACCCGGCGGCCAAGACGCTCGACCTGATCAACGGCAACGGCACCCTGGTCGCCGACAAGCTGCTCAAGATCGACGCCGCGCGTTTCAGCGGCGACGGCCGCGCGGTGTCGGGCAAGGACCTCAGCATCGCCCTGACCCAGGACGTGATTAACAACGGCGAAGTCGGCGCCAACGGCAACGTCAGCTACACCACGACCGGCAACTTCACCAATCACGGCAAACTCGTCGCCGGCCAGACCCTGACCGTCGCCGGGCGCAACGTCGACAACACTGTGGGCGCCGAAATCAGCGCCGGCACCACCATCGTCCGCGCCGCCGACACGCTGACCAACCGCGGCCTCATCGACGGCCACGACACCCGTCTCGACGCCGGCACCCTCAACAACATCGGCACCGGCCGCGTCTACGGCGACCTCGTCTCGATCGGCGCCGGCACCGTGAACAACGACGCCGAGAACGTCGGCGGCACGATCAAGGCCGGCACCATTGCCGCGCGCAGCCGCCTGGACATCGGCGCCGGCACCCTCAACAACCGCGAGCACGCGTTGATCTTCAGCGCCGGCGACCTGTTCATCGGCGGTGCGCTCAACGGCGAGCGCGAGGCGACCGGGCAGGGCGGCACGCTCAACAACTTCAGCGCCGACATCGAGTCGCTGGGCGACCTGTCGATCGCGATGGGCCGCATCAACAACTGGGACGTGCACATCCGCAAGGGGCCGCAGGCGATGCCGCCGAAGGCTCCGACGGTATTGCTGGCGCCGATCGGCGGCAGCGGCTTCTACACCCTCGACCAAGTCATCTTCGTCATGGGCTCGCCGATCGTCTATCTGCGCAACCCCGACGGCACACCGGGCCAGTTGTTGACGGTCGAAGGCTTCGGCCTGTGGACGACCTCGTACGCGGTCACCGAAGACACCGCGACAGATGTCGACCCCTCGCGCATCGTCGCCGGCGGCGACATGGCGCTGTCCGGCGCCGTGCACAACAAGAGCAGCAAGATCATCGCCGGCGGCACCCTGACCGCGAGCGACGTGACCAATGAAGGTTTGACCGGCAACCGCCGCATCGTCAGCTCGACGATCGTCATGAACCACAAGGGCGAGATCCAGGGCAGCGTCAGCCACCCCGACATCAACGAAACCATCGACCTGGAGAAATACACCCCGCTGCAGAACGTCAACGCGGTGCAGGGTTACAACCCCGGCGCGGCCGGCACGGCCAACGTCGACGCCCACGGCGGCGGCGCGGGCGGGGTGAACGGCGGCGCCGGTCCGGGCGCGTTGGTCGAAGTGCCGGCTCAGGTCGGCGCGGTGATCCGCGCCTCGGGCGCCAGCGCCGGCACGGCCGGCGGTGCGAATGGCGCCGACGGCACCGGCAGCAACGAGACCATCCCGATGGTCGTGCGCACAAGCCTGCCCAATGCGACGGTGCCGCGCGCCAGCCTGTTCGGCCTGCGCCCGGATGCAGGCAGCCGCTATCTGATCGAGACCGACCCGCGCTTCGCCAACCACCGCCAGTGGTTGAGCAGCGACTATCTGCTGAGCCGCATGGGCTTCCAGCCCGAGCACCTGCTCAAGCGCCTCGGCGACGGCTTCTACGAGCAGAAACTGATCCGCGAGCAGGTCGCCCAGCTGACCGGTTATCGCTATCTCGACGGCTTCGGCAGCGACGAAACCCAGTACACCGCGCTGATGAACGCCGGTGCGACCTTCGCCCAGCAATACGGCCTGCGCCCGGGCGTGGCCCTGACCGCCGCGCAGATGGCCCAGCTGACCAGCGACATCGTCTGGCTGGTCGAACAGACCGTGAGCCTGCCCGATGGCGGCACCCAGCGCGTGCTGGTGCCGCAGGTGTACGTGCGCGTGCGTCCGGGCGACATCGACGGCTCCGGCGCCTTGCTCGCCGGCAACGCGGTACGCATCGGCAGCGCCGGCGACGTGGTCAACACCGGCACCATCGCCGGTCGCGCACTGGTGTCGATCACCGCCGAGAACGTCAACAACCTCGGCGGCCGCATCGCCGGCGCCAACGTGGCGATCGACGCGCGCAACGACCTCAACAATATCGGCGGCAGCATCACCGCACGCGACTCGGCGGTGCTGACTGCCGGCCGCGACATCAACATCCGCACCACCACCCAGAACTCGACCGGTCTGTTGACCGGCAGCAACATCGACCGCATCGCCGGCGTCTACGTCACCGATCCGGGCGGCGTGCTGCTGGCCTCGGCCGAACGCGACCTCAACCTGACCGGCGCGATCCTTTCCAATGTCGGCCAGGGCAGCCGCACGCTGGCCAACGCCGGCCGCGACGTCAATCTCGGTACGGTCACGCTCTCCACCTCGGCCCATGTCAGCGGCAGCAGCGGCGACACCACCGCCAGCGGCATCGCCGCGCATAGCCGCGAAGTCGGCTCGCAGATCGTCGGCGGCGGCAGCGTCGCGATCAGCGCCGGCCACGACGTGCAGGCGCGCGCGGCCCAGGTGGCCGCCGGCGGTACCCTCGCGGTCAGCGCCGAGAACGACATCCGCATCGACGCCGGCCAGTCCGCGAGCGCGATGCTCGCGGTCAGCCATACTTCGAGCAAGAAGCTGCTCTCGCGCAGCAGCAGCGACAAGCTCGACGGCGAAAGCGAAACCCGGGTCATCGGCAGCAGCTTCAGCGGCGACAACGTGGTGATGTCGGCCGGCAACGACCTGGTCGTGCGCGGCAGCGAGGTCTCCGCCGTCAATCAGGCGGTGCTCAGCGCCGGTCGCGACGTGCGCATCGAAAGTGCGCAGGAGCATTCGCAGTCGGCGAGCTTTGCCTCCAGCAAGAGCAGCGGCTTCAAGCGCAACCTGACCGACGGTCTGACCTACAGCAAGAGCTCGCGCAGCGAGTTCGAGATCAACCGCAGCACCGAACAGGTCGGCAGCAGCGTCAACGGCGGCAACGTCAGCATCGATGCCGGCCGCGATGCCCAGATCATCGCCAGCAACGTCATCGCGGACCGCAACGTGGGCATCACCGCCGGCCGCAACATCGACATCCTGGCCGCGCAAGACACCAGCGACACGATTTCGGCCAGCGACAAGAACGACCGTACCCTCAATCTGCGCGTCGGTTACGCGCCCAAGCAGACCTTCTACAGCCGCACCCGCAAGGGCGAGGACGGCACCGGCCAATCCAGCACCGCGGTCACCAGCCTGATCAGCGCCAACAACGGCAACCTCAGCCTGTATGCCGGCGCCGATCCCAAGTACGCGGGCACCGGGCAAGGCAACGTCACCACCGAAGGCGCCAACCTGCTGGCCAAGAACCGGGTCGGCATTTCCGGCAACGCGGTCAACCTGATGGCCGCGACTTCGACCGAGGCCAGCAAGAAGCACAAGGAGAGCAGCGGCCATACCATCGGCGCCGAACTCACCGGTTATGCCGGCAGCGCCATCACCAGCCTGTACAAGCGGGTCGAATCGGCGCGCACCACCAGCGACGATCGCCTGCGCGGCGCCTTGGTGCTGAAATCCGGCTACGACGCCTACAAGCTGGTGAGCAGCGACAAGATCGCCAACGGCGTCAACAGCTTCGGCCAGGCGCAAGACCCGACCAAGGTCGCCTCCGCGGTCGCCGCCGGCAGCAGCGAGGCGGCCCTGGCCAATAATCCGTCCGGCGCGGCGTTCGGCATCGCGGTCAGCGAAAGCCGCACGCGCGAGCGTTCCGACACGGTCAAGGTCAGCACCAGTCAGCGCGGAACCAACATCCAGGCCGGCAGCATCGACATCACCGCCCGCGAGTCCGACATCAATGTCGAAGGCGGCAAGCTGCAGGCACGCGACATCGTCCTGGACGCCAAGCGCGACATCAACCTGTACGCCGCGCGCAACACCGCCGCGACCCTCGGCACGAGTTCGGGCAGCAACCTCGGCGGCGGCGTGACGTTCGGCTTCGGCTCGCAGAACGGCTTCAGCATCCAGGTCGAGGCCGGCAACAAGTCGGGACGCCAGACCGGCTTCGAGGTCAGCCACGACAACACCCTCGTCACCGCCACCGACTCGCTCAAGGTAAAGAGCGGCCGCGACACCAACCTGCGCGGCGCGCAGCTGGCCGGCGACAGCGTCGAGATGAACGTCGGGCGGAATCTCAACATCGAGTCGCTGCAGGACGTCACCAGCTACGTCAGCCGCGAAAGCAGCAGCGGCTTCAGCCTCAGCCTGTGCATCCCGCCGATCTGCTACGGCGAATACGTCTCGGGCTCGGTCAGTGCCTCGAGCCAGCGCGTCAATCACCTCTACCAGAGCGCCACCGGGCAAAGCGGCATCAGCGCCGGCAACGGCGGCTACGACATCGTCGTGCGCGGCAACACCGACCTCAAGGGCGGCGCCATCACCAGCACCGCGGCGCCGGACAAGAACAGCCTGACCACCGCCAGCCTGACCAGCAGCGACCTGGTCAACCAGCAGAAGACCAATTCGTCGAGTTCGAGCCTGAATATGAGTTTCAGCTCGGGGGCGAATGCGTATTCGCAGGGCACCAGCCTGGCGGGCAATGCGATATCGAGCGCGACCAGTACGGCGTTGGCGAATCTCACCGGCGGCGCCGGATTGCCCGCGAAAAACGACGAGAGCAGCCATACGCTCAGCGTCATCAGCCCGGGCAATATCAGGATCACCGGCACCGGCAACGCCGAGATCGACGACAAGAGCCGCGAGAACGTCGCCACCCTGACCGTGCGCGACCCCGAAACCGCGAACGGCGCGCTCGTCAATACCCTGACCCTGCAACAGGCCGAGGAGATTCCGAAGCGCCAGCAAGAAGCGAAAGAGCGCCAGCGCGCGCTCGACATCGTCGGCGGCGTGGTCAACAGCGTCATCGGCGACGTCAGCGAAAAACTCAACAAGCAGGCGCAGGAAGACGAAAGAAAGCGCGCCGAAGCGGCCGGCGAGCCGCCCAGGCCGGTCACCGCCTGGCAGGACGGCTCGATCGAGAAGACCCTGCTGCACGGATTGGCCGGCGCGATCCAGGCCAAGATCGGCGACGGCAGTGCGCTGCTCGGACTCGCCGTCGGCACGATCAACGAGCAGTTGACGCCGATGATCGGCGAGTACCTGAAGAGTCAGGGCCTGGACCCCAAGAGCGACGCCTACAAGGCCCTGGTGAAGGCAGGTTCGACGCTGTTGGGCGCCGCAGTCGGCGCTGCCTTGGGCGATGCGGGCCTGGGTGCGGATTTGGCCAATACCGCCACCTCCAACAACTACCTCAAGCACATGGAGGTCGTGCAGAAGAACAAGGAAATCGTTGCTTGCCGAGGCTTTGGGCCCTGCATCGAGGCGCGCGAGGCGTATTGGAACGAGGTCAGCATCGAACGCAACCGCCAGATCGACATGAGCTGCACGATGCAGGCACCGGAACAGTGCCGGGCGAACCTCGACGACATGCGCGAGGACCTGCTGGAGCTGAAGCAATACGCCAGCGGCAAGGGCATCAATCCCTATACCTCGGAAGAATGGACCAACCTGAGTCAGGTCGCGGCCCTGTACCAGGCCAACCTGGAACGGCTCGCGGCGATCGGCGCCAACGAACTCGGCTCGACCTACGCCACGCCGGCCACGCTATACGCGAACGGTTACCTGACCAAGGACGAAGCCGACGCCTTGGCCTTGTTGCGGCGCGGGACCTTCGTCAGTGCGCTCGGAACCATGCTGTCCAACGTATCGCCCGGGAAGAGCAACAGGCAGGTCACCGACGAGGTGGGGGCCGGCAAGTCCACGACCATCCGGATCGGGGACAAGGATGTCGACATCATCGAACGCAACGGCACGGTGAGCCGGTACAACCCGGCGACCGATCGTTACGAGCCGATCGGGGCCGGCGCGGAAGTGCCGAGCCTGCCGTCGCAGAATCCGCCGTTGCCGGGAGCGCCGCCGATCGGACTGCCTGCACCGGCCGGCTATGTGATCATGCCGATGAAGGATTCCAGCGGCACCTCGATCCCGGTGGTGATAGCGAGCGATAAATTCGCCTGGGGGCCGACCGACCCCAAGAATCTCATCGGTTCGCAGAACGTCGATCATGAGCGCGCCGCGGAGCGCTTCATCCGCTCGACCGTGGACGTCGTGAGCATGGTCGATGCGAGACGAGGCAACAACAACGGCTTCGATCCGTCCTACATCAAGAGAGATGCTAACGGGAACTACCAACTGGTCATCGTCGAAGACAAATCGGGGTCGATGCCCAAGATCACCGCGTTCGGCGAAGGCAAGAACGGCGAGGCTCAATTCATCAAGAACCTGGCGTCCATGCGCGATACGATCCTCAACGACCCGACGATTCCCAATCTGGCCAAAATATCGGCGTTGGATCAGATCGACAGGAGGACCTTCCTGGTCCAGCTCTTCGTCGGACCGAGCTCCAACCCTTCGCTCGCCCAACTCGACAACATACGCCAGCTCACCAACAACCAATTCTCCCTGACGAACATCACGGTATTGCCCCGCGTGAGAGAGCCGATCAAACGATGAATGCGGTATCCACCCAGCAGGCATGGCGCGAGTTCGTGGCCGCTAATCTCGGGCCGGAGGGCTATCCGGGCACGGTCGAGCGTATCGACGGGGAAGGGCTGTTCCGATTCTGGTCTCGGATGGACGTGCCCGTCAGCTCGCACTATCTCGACTGCGCCGTGGAACTGCTCTGCGGCGCTCCGGACGAAAGCGACCTGGCGGCGAAATTCCTGGGCTATGTACGCGCTCAGATCGAGCGCGCCGAAGCCGAGCCAGAGCGATGGCAGCGCGGGGGGGCAGGAGGATGGGGAACCTCGACGCTGAAAGCTGCGCGGTGGTACGACTTCGTGAGGGTCGAGCTGTATAGCCGGTCGCTGCTCGGCGAAGCGTTCGCGGTGGAGCCGCTCCATTTCGATGCGCTGCAAGGAAGCGCCGCAGAGTATGCGCTGTTGCCCGATCGGGATTGGCAGGATGGCTACCAGGCGAGATTCATAGAATGCGCGGTCGTCGCGCTGGCTTGGGGACGCCCGGACCTGGCTCATTCGATCCTCCAGGTCCGGCGCCCGTTCTCGTACACCGCGCGTTATCACGCTTGGGCCCGGGGTCTGGCCGATGCGCTTCTGGCGGTTCCGGCGGGGCAAAGCGTCGCTTCCGACTCGACGCTTTGGCTGCAGTTCCATTCGCTGTTCGACGAGGCGCGACACCCCACTTCGTTGCTCAGGACCGGAGCGGCTTCGCACGAGGCTGCGCAACGCGGAGACGCCATCGTTTCGTCGAGTTGGTCTTTACTGCGCCTGGCGCTGGCGACGATCAAGCAACGCTATTTGCTCGATAGACCTGTCGATCCCGGCATGAAAGCGTTGATCGGATTGATCAGCGAGTAGACCGGTTTCAACCCGGCTGAGTTCGCGGGCTTTCGCCGGCACCGATTGCGGCTTGCTTGAACATGGACGATTTCCCAGAGGAAGCGCTTTGAACAATCCCTGTCGCAAGGCGATGCGAGTCACCACCCGCGCGACGATGATCGCCTGCGCGGTCGCCGCACCAGCGATCTGCGCCGCCCAGGTCGCCACCACGCCGCAACCGATCATCGAGCAGCAACGCCAGCAGGAGCGCGAGCGGGCGTTGCGCGAGCAGAACGAACGCAGCATCGACGAGCGCCTGCCGACCGCGTTGGCGGCGCCGACCCAGCGCATTCCCGCATCCGAGTCGCCGTGTTTCCGCATCGACCGTGTCTTGCTGGTCGGCGATCGCGCCGAGTCCTTCCAATGGGCGCTCGATCATCTCGATGGCCCCGACGGCGACGATCCGGCGCTCGGCCGGTGCCTGGGCACCGACGGCGTCAACGTGGTCATGGAACGCGTCCAGGCCGCGGTGATCGCCAAGGGCTGGGTGACCACGCGGGTACTCGCCGCGCCGCAAGACCTGTCGAAGGGCACGCTGAGCTTGACCCTGTTGCCCGGGCGCATCGCCGCGATCCGGCTCGGCGCCGATTCGGCGTCGCCGCTGCTCGGCAGTTCGGCGCTGTTGCTCAGCGCGATTCCGGCCCGCGTCGGCGACCTGCTGAACCTGCGCGACATCGAACAAGGCCTGGAGAACCTCAAGCGCGCGCCCACCGCCGACGCCGACATCAAGATCGAGCCGTCCAGCGCCAAGGACGCCAGGCCCGGCGACAGCGATCTGGTGGTCAAGTACGTGCAGCCGCGCCACTGGCGGGTGAACCTGAACCTCGACGACAGCGGCACCGATTCGACCGGCCGCAACCAGGGCGGCGCGACCTTGTCGCTGGATAATCCGTTCGGCCTCAACGACCTGTTCTACGTCAGCGCCAACCACGGCGTGGCCAGCCCGCTGTTCCACGGCGCCGCCAAGGGCAACGAAAGCCAGACTGCGCATTACTCCTTGCCGTACGGCTATTGGGCGCTGGCCCTGACCGCATCGCAGAGCGAGTATCACCAGCGCGTCGCCGGCCTCAACCAGACCTATGTCTATTCGGGCGAGAGCGGCAACGGCGAGGTCAAGCTGTCGCGCCTGCTGTACCGCGACCAACATCGCAAGACTGCGATGGCGCTCAAGGCCTTCCGTCGATCCTCGCGCAACTTCGTCGACGACACCGAGATCGAAGTGCAGCACCGCGTGGTCGGCGGATGGGAGCTGAGCCTCAACCACAAGGAGTTCGTCGGCAGCGCGACCCTCGAAGCCACGCTCGCCCACAAGCGCGGCACCGGCGCCTTCGGTTCCATCGTCTCTCCCGAAGAGAGCTTCGGCGAAGGCACTTCGCGGATGAAGCTGTATACCGCCGAAGTCAGCCTCACCGCGCCGTTCAAGCTCAAGCTCGCCGGTGGCGAGCGCCGGCTGCGCTATGTCGGCCTGCTGCGGGCGCAATGGAACCGCACGCCCTTGACCCCGCAGGACCGCTTCGCGATCGGCGGCCGCTATTCGGTGCGCGGCTTCGACGGCGAAACCAGCCTGGTCAGCGACCGCGGCTGGCTGATCCGCAACGACCTCGGCTGGGTCCCTGGCCAGAGCGGCACCGAGCTCTATGTCGGCATCGACTACGGACGCGTCGGCGGCCGCTCGGTCGCCGAGCTGATCGGCCGCGACCTCGCCGGCGGCGTGGTCGGCGCACGCGGCGGCTGGAAACGCTTGAGTTACGACCTGTTCGCCGGCGCGCCGATCTCCAAACCGCGCGGCTATCCGACCGCCGACATCAGCTTCGGCTTCAATCTCAGCGCGAGCTTCTAGCGCACGGGCGGGTCAGGGCGCAGGCTTGCGGTAGACCACGATGATGGTCAGGTCTTCATCGCCGAGTTGGCGCAGGCCGTGGCGACTGCCGTTGCGGGTGAGGACCGCGTCGCCCGGACCGACCTGGCGACGGCGGCCATCGAGCATCAGTTCGCCGCGCCCGGACAGGACGTAATAGATCTCGTCTTTGTCGTTCGTGTGCTCGCCGATGCTCGCGCCCGGATGCAGGCTGCGCTGACGGAACACGATATCGAAGCCTTCGGCCTGGGCGAAGAACGGATAGGCCGTGGTGCGGCCTTCGCCTTCGTGCGGGCCCGGCTGCGCTTGCGCGATGTCGCGAGCCTGCTCGACATACGAATCCGAGCGCGGCTTCGATGCCGGGGCCGCGGCATGAGCCGGCGCGATCGCCGTCGCGGCGAAGACGCAGGTCGATGCAACGGCCGAGCATCGGCGAATCGATGGCAGGATCATGGTGGATCTCCGCGGATAACGGCACTCAGCGCGCCAGCCAACCTCCGTCGACGGGCAGGACCGCACCGTTGACGTAGTCCGAGGCACGACTTGCCAGGAATACCGCCGCGCCGCCGATGTCCGCCGGTTGCCCCCAGCGTCCGGCCGGAATCCGCGCCAGGATGTCGCGGTTGCGCGCCTCGTCGGAGCGCAGTTGCGCGGTGTTGTCGGTGGTCATGTAGCCGGGCGCGATCGCGTTGACGTTGAGCCCCTTGCCGGCCCACTCGTTGGCGAGCAGGCGGGTGATGCCGGCCAGGCCGGACTTGCTGGCGGTGTAGGAGGGCACGCGGATGCCGCCCTGGAACGACAGCATCGAGGCGACGTTGATGATCTTGCCGCGTCCGCGGGCCACCATGCCGCGCCCCACTGCCTGCGCAAGAAAGAACGCGCTCTTGAGATTGACGTTCATGACCGCGTCCCAGTCGGCCTCGCTGAAATCCAGCGCGTCGGCGCGTCGGATCAGGCCGGCGTTGTTGACCAGGATATCGACCGACCCCAGGGTTTCGACCGTCTCGGCGACGATACGGTCGATCGGTTCCAGACTGGACAGATCGGCTTGCAAGGGCACTAGCCGGCGGCCGAGGCCGCGCACCAGTTCGGCGGTCTCGTCCATCGTGCCGCTGGCCACCGCGGCGATGTCGGCGCCGGCCTGGGCCAGCGCCAGAGCGATGGCCTGGCCGAGTCCGCGATTGGCGCCGGTCACCAGGGCGACCGAGCCGTCGAGGCCGAACGGATTGCGCGGATGCGGATCGGTATTCATGCGCGCGCCCTCACTTGAGTTGGCAGATGTCGAGCTGGTGCATATCGGTGTAGTCGAGGTTCTCGCCGCCCATCGCCCAGATGAAGCAATAGTTCTGCGTGCCCGAGCCCATGTGGATCGACCACGGCGGCGACACGACGGCCTCGTCGTTGCGGATCACGATATGGCGCATCTCGGCCGGCTCGCCCATGAAGTGCATGACCCGCTGGTCGCCCAGTTCGAAGTAGAAATAGACCTCGGAGCGGCGGTCGTGCAGATGCGGCGGCATGGTGTTCCAGACGCTGCCCGGCTTGAGCACGGTCAGGCCCAGCAGCAACTGGCAGGAGCGGCAGGTGGCCGGCACGATGTACTGATAGATCACCCGCTCGTTCGAGGTCTCCAACGCGCCGCGTTGCAGCGGCACGGCCTGGTCGATCGAGATGTGCACGGTCTCGTGGCGCGCATGCGCGGGTGTCGAGGCCAGATAGAACTTGGCCGGCTCGGCCGCATCGTCGGAAGCGAACACGACGTTCTGCGTGCCCATCGGCACGTAAAGGCCGTCCTTCGGCTTGAGCGCATAGGTCTGGCCGTCGACGCGCACGCTGCCCGCACCCTGGCCGACGTTGACGATGCCGAGTTCCCTGCGTTCCAGGAACGACTTGCCCGCCGCCGAGGCCGGCTCGCTGTGCGGCGGCAGCGCGATCGGCGCGTGGGTCGGTGCGGCGCCGCCGATGACGAAGCGTTCGTTGTGCGAGTAATTGAGACGAACCTCGCCGTCGGCGAACAGATCGCCGATGAGGTAGCGATCGCGTAGTTGCTCGTTGCTGGCGCCGGCCATCATGTCGGGATGGGTGGCGTGGTAGGTCTTTTGGAACATCGAAAGCTCCGTCGGGTCGGGGCCCCGGGCCGGCGGCGGGGCCGGGGTAGGGACGATTCTAGACCGGAAGGTTAACCGGTGTCATTCGTTCGCGACGGCGATAGGTTTGAGGTTGCTGTTCGCGCTTTCGGATGGGCAGTCAGGCATGGCGGCTGCCATGAATATCTTTTTAAATCAGCCTATTACCGCCATTATCTGATGTCCCGAATCAGCTGGGTAAGCCACGCCGCGCGTGCGAAACCGGGCAGTCGCGATGTACCTGCTCCTGTAGGAGCGGCGTAAGCCGCGACCAAGGGACGCGCAGAATCCGCAACGCCTTTGTCATCGATAGAAGGAGTGGATCGTCGCGAGGGCAGGAGCGCCGTTCTACCGGATTTCCTTCGGTCACAAGCCGCGACCGCGCTGTTTTGATCTTGCGGCGTTTCGCTCAAGCAAGATCAGGATCAATATCAAACGCTAAAAGCTTCCGCCACTAAAGCGGCGGGTTACTTTCTTTTGTCATAAGCAACAAAAGAAAGCTAACCAAAG